>CAYNNZ010000009.1:0-17712 GCA_964398815.1 uncultured Candidatus Saccharibacteria bacterium | reverse complement strand
AGAGCACCCGCCTGTCACGCGGGAGGTTGCGGGTTCAAGTCCCGTCGACTGCGCACTTCAGGACTAACGTCCTAAAATACAGAAAGACCGCCCAACGAGGCGGTCTTTCTGGTTCAAACGCGGCAGGTATACTTAACGGTATGAATAAGCCTGAAATTTTGGGAGTAGATGTTGGCGGAGTTATTCTCGACTTCATTCGCTATTTCGATACCGACTTAGACTTCAGAGGAGAGAACTACCTCCAGACTCCTGAGATTGAAGGAGCGATTGATTCCATCGCACAACTGAACAAGGGAAGATTCAAGGACAGAGTGCACGTAGTAACCCGATACGACACAACTCACGGACCTGGCCGAGTCATTGAATGGCTTGAGAGTAAGGACTTCTTTGGACGTACCGGCATCCCCATGGAGCGGTATCATCCATGCGCTGAACGCCACGAGAAGGCGCCTATCTGTGTCGAGCTCGGTATTACACATTTCGTAGATGACCGTGCTGAAGTACTAAGCCACATGATTGGTCAGGTCGAGAACCTGTATCTTTTCAAGTCTCCAGATGCAGAGAAGGAAGAGTTCGTCCCAGTTCTCTCAAATCTTAAGAAGATGGATTCTTGGGAAGAATTACTGGGTCAGCTTAGGTAAGGTGGGGGATAGATACATGCCGTCCGTCGGCAAATGTCTCCCGTATCCTGGTTCCAACAACGTTCAGTAGCCCGCGCATTCGCACAAAGCCGCCCGAGAGGGCGGCTTTGTGAATGTATACTTTTCTCATGGAAAAATTCCTAGTATTCATCATCTTTTTGTTTATTGTCGTAGGTATTCCTGCGCTGATTTTCTACACCAATCATAGATACCGTCAACGTCTCAAGAAAGCAGGACTTCCACCTCAAGGGTTTCTTTCATCGCACGTAGCCACTCAAGATTTAGGAAAGTCTCTTGGAGCGCGACATCCTCTTGCGTTCAGTCTCGCCATGATACTCTTTGGCGCTCTAATGTTTTTTATTGGATTCCCGTTCTTCGGTGCTGCATTCGTGCTACTCTTCGCCACCCTTTTCATCGGTTTTTTGTTTGGTTGGGCAGTCCGAGCGCCTCAAGCATATAGCGACTCAGTGATGACTGGTTCGGCTCAGTTATTACAGGAGACCAATGAATTAGCCAAGAAAAATAGAACCAGTGTTCCTAAACCATTCCGTTTTGTTGTATACGTTGTAATGGCTGTCGCGGGAGTTTTATTTATTGTTCAGTGCGTCACGGGACCCGTCTCTCTAGCGGATCTTTGGCCATCCATTCTGTTCTGGCTCATTTAGTTAGTTCTCCAGGTTCGGAATAAAGATACCGCCTGGATACTCTCAAATCCTGGTTCCAACAGCGTCCACTAGCCCGCGCGTTCACACAAAGCCGCCCAAAAGGGCGGCTTTGTGCATGTCATGTCTATTTAGTCGATGAATGCAGTAGAGTTATGGTATGGAACCTCAATACAATGGATGGCTAGTCTCAAAGAACCTTTTTAAAAGAAGTCTGGCCGTTTTCGGCCATAATCTATTAGGTCAGTTACTTATAGGCATTCCCGTGTTTCTTCTGTGCGTTCTCATAGCATTCGGTTCAGGGGTATGGGGTTCTTTGCGCCGAGACATCACCCAAATTCAGTCACGTACCGCCGACAAGCTGTATGTTGACCAAGGATATGCTTTAACTCTTGGAAAGCAACATGTTGGTTCGACTACTACGACCATAGCGCACGTACGTCTTGCTCAACCGGGGTATGTGGAGGTCATAACACCGGAGACCTTCGAAACTCGCTATGTGCTCGGTAGGAGTGAGCTTCTTAGTGCTGGTGAACACTACAACGTCGTAATCAATCACCGTGATCCAGAGATGGACACGTACCGGCTAGGGCAAGAAGTTCAAGGTCGGTTGTATGTAGACGTAGGCGTAAATCCAGGAAAATATGACATCGATGACGAAGTGATTGTGAACCGAGATGGGACTCCGTTTGAAGACGAATTGAGCATCGACTAAATTCGCTTGAAGCCTGCGTCGGGACCTGAACGGCTTGCCGGTGTTTTGTCAGCAGGCGAATCCGCGAGGTCGTGGCCAGACCGAGGTGAGTTTTGAAACTGTGCTCGAAGGGACTCTGCTCAGTCGGTAAACGCCGCAGAGGTGCTACGAAATCGACTGGTTATAGGTGCGGATTTCCCATCCTCGTGTCTTTTGGAATCTTCCATGCCACGGGTGATACACGCACATGGTGATGCTGCCGTTGTCGACAGGATTGTAAAACGAGAGCTTTACGAGATCGTTCGCGTGCAACTTCTCGCCATAGAGTAGATACGCAAGAAAGATATGCAGGAACACATGATGCGTTACGATCACCATCCTGGTGTGCGGTCTGTGCGCGAGATACGTTAGGCACGCGCGGGCTCGCTGCTTCAGGTCGTCGAAATTCTCTTCATCCGAGAAACGAAACGTATCGTCATGAAAACCGTACTTAGTGAGTGCCTCGATGCGCATCACCTCGGGATCGTCCGTCTTCTTCCCTATGGTCTCCGATGCGTTTCTCCGCTCAGCGAGGCTGGGTACACGGGTAATTCCGCAGCGTAAAGAAGCTCGCAGAATTTCTGCCGTCTGAACGGCGCGTTCGTACGGACTTGTATAAATGTGCTGAATGGAAAAATGGGAAAACGCTGCTCCGAGCGCCTGCGCCTGCGCCGTACCTTTCTCGTTCAGTCCGCCTTCACTACCTTGCTTGATGTGAGTGCTATTGAGTTCTGTTTCGCCGTGACGAACGATGTAGTAGTACTTTGGCTGAAGTATGAAGAATAGAGCCAGGACAAGCACGAAGAGAAGCACGCAGAGATACACAAACGCGTGGTTCGAAAGCGTAAATGTGCCAAGGGCCGCAACGAGAGCAGGTAGATTGAGGCTCATGCCAAGAAGTATACCTATACCGGGCCCCGCTTCCTGTGGCGCCTCCCGAGATATATACTCTCCCCATGAACAACAAAGTAGCTATCGGCCTCGTTGCCGCCGTCATTCTTATCGGTATCGCGTTCGCGTATTTCAATAGCGCCCCCAGCGCCTCTGCGCCGCTTACGGCGACCTCGACGACGCAGGCCGCAACCACGACTGCAGTCGTACCGACTGCGACGGCTCCGAAGATAACGCCCGCCGCCAGCTCGACGACCGCTGCACCGAAAACCGAGGGTCCGGTCGTAAAGAAGACGAACCGTGTCGTGACGCTCGATGCCGGCTCCCTTATCACGAGCACGAATCGTCCCACACTTACGGGCACCGCGAACGTCAGCGGCGTTGCTATCGTCATCGATAACCCAGAGGGCGTGGGCATTGCAGGGAGTTGGGAAATCCCAGTCACGGGAGGGAAGTGGTCCTACACGCCTCCTCAGGCGCTTAAGCCGGGCACCTACACGGTCCACTTACTTGGCGCAGATGCTGAAGTTACGAGCAAGTTGGTCATCTCGTCACACTAGATTCACTCTCGCGCTGCTCTACTATCACCATGACAAATCGTACCTACGGCTGGATTCTGGTGGCAGTCGTCGTTGTTTTCGCCATAGTCGCGATATTCGCGTGGCATAAGAACCACGAGCGGGCGCTCACTATTCCGACTGCGGGCAATCTCGCGCTCTATCAGAACGATACATACGGCTACTCGTTCTACTACCCAACGGACTACACCGTGCGAGTGGCCTCGGAAGAGGACATCATTATCGGCATGGCGACCACGAGTGGATTCGTCGAATACGCTGAAACGCGTATCGCAACAACCGCGCCTGACACCGCTTCCTATGACACCTTCGTTTCCTCTGCCGCTCTCGCGCTCTGCAGCGTGAAGGCCGGGTATGCCTGTAGCAAGATTGCAGAGCGACGCGGCTTTACGAGCGAGACGAATCTGTCGGGAACAAAGCTGTATCTCGACATGACGACGCCTGACGGGACTAACCAGCGCTTTGGTCCCATCTATGCATTCAATATCGGCGGCAACGTAACTAATGCGAAGTACGCAACGGTATTCGTCTATCGACCTCTCGGAGCGACTGGTGCGGTCGAGACGCTTCCTGCGGAAGACATTGCGGGTAAGTTCACTATCACGAAGGTAGAGAAGCGTTAGGCTATACTGCCTTTCATGACCAAAACCATTCTTATAAGCGTCGTAGTGGGACTCATGCTCGTAGGCGGCGTGCTCTATTTCGTCCTGGGTACACCCATGAAGCCATCGCTCGCAAGCGTATCGGTGAGCGAAGCACCGTGGCCTGCAGAAATCGACTATCTCAAAGCTCGACTCGCTGCCATTAACCTGCCTGCGCTCTCGGAGGAGGGAACAGCACTCCATATCCATCAGCATCTTGAGATATTCGTGCATGGGAAGTCTGTTCCAGTTCCGTCCGGTATCGGTATTCATGAGAAGCCGCCGCAGTTTATTTCTCCGCTCCATGTGCATGACAACACCGGAATCGTGCATGTCGAATCGCCGACAGTTGAGAAGTTCACTCTCGGCCAACTCTTCGATGTCTGGGGCGTGCGTCTCGATTCTGCGTGCATTGGCGCGTACTGCGCAGACGGCACGAACGAACTCGCGGTCTATGTGAACGGGGAGAAATATACGGGTGACCCGCGTGAACTCGAGCTCACTGCGCATGCCGAAATTGTCATCGCGTATGGCACTCCGAGCGAACTGCCCACTCCCATTCCTGCCACTTATACCTTCCCGAACGGCCTGTAGAACATCTCGCGTGCTATCGTTTTCCTATGGAAAAGAAGCCCCAGCATCATCATTTGACGTGGTTTCATATCGAATTGAAAGAACGCTCGATAGGGGACCTTGTTGCCGACATCATCTCTGATTTTGTTGGGTCCTGGACGTTCATCCTCCTCCATGTCGCATGGTTTTCTATTTGGATTCTTCTCCCGGTAGAACCATTTCCGTTCGGACTCCTCACCATGGTCGTCTCTCTTGAGGCTATTTTGCTCTCGACGTTCATCATGATGAGCCAGAATCGCACGGCGGATCGCGATCGTGCTCAAGCGCAGGCTGATTACGACACCAACCAGAAGGCAGAGCAGGAAATTGAGGAACTACAGATTTCAATCGCACGAATCGAGAACGAGAAACTCGATCGTATCCTCGCGCACCTCGAGAAGCAGGCTTCCTCCTAATCCTCTGAAGAATCTGTTTGGTATCATTCGGCTATGAACCTAGCCGAGGATGCGCACACGCTCCTGCGGGCGAACCGCCGAGTGACTCGTGATGGACATCAGTACACGGTCCCATCGCCAAGCACCTATCCATACCAGTGGCTCTGGGATTCATGTTTCCATGCCATCGTGCTCGCGAAGCTTGAGCCGGAAGCGGCGAAAGCCGAATTGCTCGCGCTTCTCTCGAGGCAGCAGGAGGGCGGTATGGTGCCGCACCTCATTTTTTGGGAGCCGAAAATTACCAGACCGTACCAGGTATGGTGGGAGAAGGGCGTGAGTTCCATCACCCAGCCACCCATGCTCGCGTATGCGGCGTGGGAAATATACGAAGCGACAAAGGACACTGCCTTTCTACGTGAGATATTTCCGGGACTCCTCGCGTTCTATACGTACCTGATTGAGAAGCGCGACCCGCATGACCATCACCTCATAAGCATCATCAATCCGGACGAGTCAGGGGAGGATAATTCACCTCGATTCGATATCGCTATGCGCGTAAAGTCGAACATTTCATTCTTTTCGCACATGTATAAGCGGCATGAACTCATCATGATGAATCGTACCTGCGCGTTTGAGCCCTTGGTATGCATGCAGGAGCGTTTCTGGGTGAAGGATGTGCCGTTCAATAGCATCCTGGTGCGGAATCTCGAGTCACTTGCCGCAATTGCGCGTGTGCTCGATGAGAACGAGGCAGAGGAATTTTCGATACTCCATCACGACCTCATTAAATTCACGATGCGAGAATATCTCATGGCTGAAGGAGTGTTCTGGTCCGCTATCGGACTTGAACACGGTCATCTGAAAGTGGCGACGTGGGCGCACTTCGCACCGCTGTTTGCCGGTCTCTATACGCCTGAGGAAGCAAAAGCTCTCGTTGAGCATCATTTTCATGATACGCAGACGTTCTGGTCACCCTACGGCATCCGTACCGTATCGAAACAAGAGCCGTCCTATCGCAGTAACGGCTTCTGGCGCGGTCCCATCTGGTTCGCACCGCACTGGTTCCTCCATAAGGGGTTGACCGCCTATGGATTCAAGGAAGAAGCGGCTTGGATACGAGAACGAAGCATGAACCTTATCGAGCGACACGGATTCAGGGAGTATTTCGATCCGGAGAGCGGTCGTGCATATGGAGCACATAACTTCACGTGGGGAACGCTCGTGCTCGATATGAACCAATCATGACCGACCTTCTCAAACAGCTCACGTTCGAACCAATCGTCGAGCACGCCGCTCAGGTGAGTCCGGCGCGCGTGGTGCTTGGCGGCATGGGCGGCTCTGCACTCGCAGCGGAAGCATTTGCGTATCTTCTGCCGGACCGACCCATGACCATTCGTCGCGATTACGGGCTTCCAAAAGTTCTCGACCACCACGCGCTCCATATCGCCATCTCGTATTCGGGTACGACGGAAGAAACGGTCCGTTTCGCAAACGAGGCGGTGCGCGAGGGATTGCCGCTCGCGATCGTCTCAAGTGGCGGTACGCTCGAGAACCTTGCCGAGCGGGAAGGTCTCCCGTTTGTGCGCGTTCCTGCCGGGCTCGCGCCACGTAACGCACTTATCTATATGACCCGCGCACTCCTCGGCGTCGTCGGGGCAGGGAAGACTCTTCAGGCACTCGCGCAGGCAGTGCCGGACGAGGTAGCGATTACTCGTGATGCCGAAGACGATGCGCATTTTATTCTTCCTTCCGTGCCGCTTTTCTATTCCTCCGCCGAGCATGGCCTCTTCGCGCGGATGGCGAAGCTCATCATGAACGAGACTGCCCGCACTCCGGCGTTCGCGAATGAGTTTCCTGAATTGAATCACAACGAGATGCAGTCATTCGATACGGACATGCCGTCTGGACTCGAGCATTTGTTCCGCTTCGTGCTTATCCGAAGCGGAGCGGACAGTGAGCGCATCACACGCCGCATGGATGCGTTCACCTCGCTCATGGAAGAACGTGGAAAAATGGTACACACCATTGAGCTTCCGCCTGAACGTCCGGCCGCTCTTGTCTCCACCTGGCTCCGACTTCTCTCGGCAGGCCGTATGCTTGCACAGACGCGCGATATAGACCCGGATGCACAGCCGCTTATCGATGCGTTTAAGAAAATGCTATGAGACTCCTTTTTGATATTGGCGGCACACACATGCGTATCTCGCGTGGCGAGACCACTGTGGATGAATATGTATCGATACCAACGCCCGGTGACCCGCTTGCTGCGGTTACTGCACTCGCGCTTGTTGCGAAGCAGTTTTCCGGATGCACACTCGCGGTGGGTGGTGTTGCGGGCGACGTAACTGAGGAGGGGAGCATTCTCGGTGCGAACAATATCCCTGCGTGGGAGGGATTTGCACTACGCGATGTTCTGTCTGAGTCGCTGTCGCTTCCCGTGACGCTTGCTAACGACGCCGAGTTGAACGGTCTCGGCGAGGCGCTGCATGGAGCAGGACAAGGGTTCTCTCGTGTTGCGTATATCGGATTCGGAACGGGCGTCGGAACAAGTCTCATAGAGAATGGTGCGGTCGTGCCTCACTCAAGCGGGGGTGCTCTACGGGAGCGCATCGTAGAGCTTGCTGATGGTTCGACGCTCGAAGAGCGCGTCGGCGGCGCGTACCTTCTGAAGAACTTCGGTCCTCCTGCAACCATGTCGCGAGCGGTCTGGGACTCGCTCACGCCCCATGTGGTTGAGGGAGTTCGCAATACCATCGAAGCATGGAGTCCCGACGTGGTCGTGCTAGGCGGCTCGCTCATGAATGCGAACAATGGATTTCGGATTGCCGACATAGAAAAACAAATAGGAGGTGGGGCAGTAGTGCGGCAAGGAACACTTGGAGACGTGTCCGGGCTCTGGGGAGCACTTTCTCTCCCCGTTTGAAATACCTGCGGCAATGCCGTAGTATCCCTACTATCGCCGTTGTAAGCAGATAGCTTGCAACGGTGCTCGTTCGCAGCGATAGTAAAAGAGGACTTTTCCTCTCGTACTCACTCGCCGTTGTAGCTCAGCTGGTAGAGCAACTCCATGGTAAGGAGTAGGTCCCCGGTTCAAATCCGGGCAACGGCTCACGAGAATTTCATATAGGCAACGCCACTATTACGCGCCATGAACCTCCTTGCGCCCGGAAAGGTAGCACTCCTTCTCTTTACGTTTGCCTATGTAATTGGAGGAGCCGTATTTCTTCTGAAGGCCGGAAATACCGAGTTCCTTACGTATCTCATCGCGCTTGTTCCGCTGGTCGCGGTGGCGTTCTATCTCCAGGCGAAGTTCGAACTCCCCCTGTGGATGCTGTGGCTCGTTTCAATACTTTTTGCGCTGCACCTTGCTGGCGGCAGCATCTACGTACACGGTGATGTGCTCTATAACTACATACTCATCTCCATACCGAATTGGACAGGGCTCACGATATGGAAATTCGACCAGCTGGTGCATCCCTATGGAGCGGCAGCATTCGCGCTCTGCGCGCATTATCTGTTGGCTACTCGCTCGCGGTTCGCGCGCATAACGGTGGTATTGCTCGCATTCCTTATTGCAAATGGATTCGGCGCACTGAATGAGGTGATTGAATTCGGTATGAAAATACTCACGCCGCACACGGACGTGGGCGGCTACTACAATACGGGTCTTGATTTGGTATTCAACATGCTCGGTGCGCTCATCGGGAGTCTACTCGGGGTCTTTATTACACGCCCTAAATCTTGAACGCAGCGGCGTTTCCGGGTATGGTGGGCAAGTCGCCGGAGCTTATCGTCGGCGACACGCCAGGGTAGCTCAGTTGGTAGAGCATGTCACTCGTAACGACAAGGTCGGGAGTTCAATCCTCCCCCCTGGCTCCACACAATAGGAAATGTGTCGCCCGCGCTTCCCTTGAGAGGGGCGCGGGCGTCGCATTACGCGTGAACAGGTCGAGGCCAACGGTTCAGTCGCTCGGTGACGAGGTAGGGGCTGAAGTCGATTTCAGCTCCGCGAATCACCGCAAGTCTGCTCCGGCAGTGGAAGAAGAAGGCGCCGACGCCGTTTGGTGCATACTCGCGCAGCACCTCGTTTGGCACCGCATAGATGCACTTTATTTCGCCTTCAGAGGAGAGGCAAAAAATGCGGTGCGTTACAGGATGCGCGTCGGGCCATACGCGGATACGCAGTTGGTCGGTGTGCGGAAGATGATGGACATAGCAGAGGTGCCCGTTGATGATGAGCAAGTCTGCACGAATCATGACCATCGGCTTTTCGCGGATTGCGGGCGCCACTTCACAGCGGGCCGCGCGAGCGATTTCCGCAACGCCGGTCAGACGCTGCGGAAGCGGCATAGCTGCCACCGCCTGCTTGCGTTTTTCCAGCCGCAGTTTCACCAGACGCTTGGTCCGGTCCGTACTGGTCTCGTTGTTACAGAACTCCTTCACGTACTCGTACAGCTTGAGCGCGTTGAACTTGCTCACGTTGAGCTCCTCAGCGATTTCGCAAAGAAGCTTTTCAGAACGGAAGAGGCGGAGCAGGCGCTCGAGCGAGGCGCGGCACTTGCGGGGCAGACATCCTGGCCGTCGCGCATTCGCCACATAGCGTTCTTCGGCAGCAGCCCATCGGATTTTGTCCGGTGAGGCCCAGTTGTGCGTGGACATGGTGAACCCCCTTAGTCTCTAGCGAGACGGTAGCCCCGTTTCGTACGCTTTGCAATACCTCCTCACGGGATTACGCAGGCTGGTATACTCGCCGCATGGCTGACACAACCGCGGCACGACTTGCGGAAATAGAGGACCTAATGGCGTCCCCCGATTTCTGGGCAGACAAAGACCGCGCCCAGGAGGTGGTGCGCGAGTACCAGTCGCTCAAAGAGGGCGGCTCGGGCGACGCCCATGACCAGGGAGGAGCGACGCTCGCTGTGCTTGCGGGTGCCGGAGGCGATGATGCCGAGGATTTCGCTGCAATGCTTCGCAGGATGTATGAGGGATATGCGGGAAAGAAGAACTGGAGTGTCCGCGAACTGCATGCGAATGAGAATGATCATGGTGGGTACCGGAACCTACTCCTCGAGATAGCGGGGAAGGGTGTCTATGGACGTCTGAAGCATGAGAATGGCGTACATCGCCTGGTGCGCATCTCACCATTCAATGCCAACGATAAGCGCCAGACCTCATTCGCGCTCGTTGAAGTACTTCCGATGCTCGCGCCTGCTGACAAAATCGAACTCAAGGATGACGACCTTGATATGCAGTTCGCGCGCTCGGGCGGCGCAGGTGGGCAGAATGTGAATAAGCGCGAGACCGCGGTGCGTATTGTGCACACCCCGACCAATATTTCCGTGCATGTGTCCTCTGAGCGCAGCCAACAGGCCAATCGCGAGAAGGCACTCGAGCTTTTGAAGGCGAAACTGTATGCCAAACAGAAAGAACGGGAGGAAGCGGAGGCGAAAGGTCGCTCAGTTGCCGCCACCACAGAAAACGCTTGGGGCAGCCAGATGCGGTCCTACGTGCTCCACCCGTACAAAATGGTTAAAGACCACGAAACAGGCCATGAATCGAGCGATCCTGATGGCGTTCTTGGAGGTGATTTGGATGGATTCATCGATGCGGCGCAGTCGGGCGAGATAAGCGCGTAAGTTATCCCCACAAACGCGCACGAGCGCGTACACGCACGCTTCACGATTTTGGACGCACCATGTTCAGTGGGGTACAATACCCTTCGTACATGATTTATTTCGACAAGGTGACGAAGATGTACCGAGACGGCACTCCCGCTCTCGAGGATGTCACCATCTCCATTGCCCCAAAGGAATTCGTTTCAGTGGTCGGACACTCCGGCGCCGGCAAAACCACTCTCCTTAAAATGCTGCTTGCAGAAGAACGACCGACCACCGGCTCGGTCTTCTTTGAATCTGTCGACGTGCACGCATTGCCGACTGCCTCGCTCCATCACTATCGCCGCAAAATAGGCATGGTCTTCCAAGACTTCCGTCTCATACCGAACAAGACTGCGTACGAGAACATTGCATTCGCTATGGAAGCGGCGGGCCGTCCCGACGATGAAATTGCGAGCGATGTGCCGCACATCCTCGACCTCGTGGACCTCGGTGGCAAGGCGCACCATTTCCCATCTCAGCTCTCGGGAGGGGAGCAGCAGCGCGTCGCTATCGGCCGCGCCATCATCAATCAGCCGGATGTTATCGTCGCTGACGAACCAACCGGGAATCTCGACCCTATCAATACGTACGAAATCATCGAGATTCTGAAAAAGATTAACGAGCTCGGCACCACCGTACTTATCACGACCCACAACAAGGGGGTCGTGGATGCACTTGGAAAGCGCGTGGTGACGATGGACAAGGGCCGCATCGTGCGCGATGACCAGCGTGGACAGTACGTCCTGTAATATCTGACTATGGGAACTTTCTTCAAGCGCATCATTGTTTCAGGAGCTACTTCGTTCGCGAGAAGTGGCGCAGTCTCCTTCGCGACGGTGCTCGTGATGACCGTGACGCTTGCCATAATCGGCTCCTTGTTCTTTCTATCCGCCATCCTCACCAATACACTTTCGACCATCGAGGATAAGGTGGACGTGAACATCTATTTCGTAACGAGCGCTCCGGAGTCGGAAATTCTCGCTGTTAAGAGCAAGCTTGAAGCCCTGCAGCAGGTGGCTGTCGTTACCTACATCACACGCGACCAGGCTCTCGCGACATTCCGCGAACGCCACGCGAATGACACTCTCACGCTCCAGGCGCTCGAAGAGCTGGGAGACAACCCGCTCGAGGCCTCGCTCGCGATAAAGGCGAAGGATCCGGGGCAGTATGCGGCCATCGTAGATTATCTTTCGAGCCAGAATCTAACTGCCGGGAACGGGCTTGTCGACCGAATCAACTATTTCCAGAACAAGACGGTCATTGATCGCCTCACTGCTGCCATCCGCACCACGCAGCAGGTCGGGCTCGCCATCATCATCCTGTTCGCACTCGCTTCGACCGTGATTGCGCTTGCGACCATTCGCCTGGCTATTTACACAGCACGCGATGAAATCGCCGTCATGCGTCTCGTCGGAGCTTCCAATATGTACATCCGCGGTCCCTTCCTTGTTGCAGGCATTATCGCGGGCGTGCTCGCTGCGCTCATCGCGCTCATACTCTTCTATCCGGCGACCTGGTATGCAGGACGGGCGCTCGCGTCTTGGTTGGGCGGATTTAATCTCTTTACGTTCTACATGGCGCACTTTGCGGAAGTGTTCGCGCTTCTCGTTGGCTCAGGCTTCTTCCTCGGTGCTCTTGCGTCGTGGATTGGGGTACGCCGCTACTTAAAAATCTAGCCGAACATGTCTAAAACCATCATCTACGTCGTTATGGGTCCCAACGACTCACCTCACCGTATACTCGATACGGCTCAGCGAGCCGTTTTCCCATGCCTCGTACCTAAAAGTTTTATTCACGTTCGGAAATAGAATATGGCAACAGAAGGTCACAAATACATTTTCGTGCTTGGCGGCGTTATGAGCGGCGTGGGTAAGGGTGTCGCTACATCGTCTATGGGACTCATCCTGCAGCAGCGTGGATACAAGGTTAATCTCGTGAAAATCGACCCGTACCTGAACGTAGACGCCGGTACGATGAATCCGACCGAGCATGGCGAAGTGTTCGTGCTTAATTCCGGTCTTGAGACTGACCAGGACATGGGCAATTACGAACGCTTCCTCGGCAAGGACCTGGGTCCAGAGGACTACATGACCTCCGGCATGGTCTACAAGACCGTCATCGAGCGCGAGCGAGCGCTCGGCTATGGCGGCAAGTTCGTCGAGGCCATTCCGCACGTGCGAGATGAAATCACGCGCCGCATCGAGGCGGCGGCCGCACAGAACGGAAGCCAAGTTTCCGTAATTGAAATCGGCGGTACGGTAGGCGACTTCCAGAACGCGCTTTTCATAGAGGCCGCCCGTGTGCTCCGCCTGCGACATCCGCATGATGTGCGCTTCGTGCTTGTGTCCTACCTCCCAGTCCCGAACACGATAGGGGAGATGAAGACCCGGCCGACGCAGCATGCGGTGCGTGAGCTCAATTCCTATGGCGTGCAGGTAGACTTCATTGTCGCGCGCGCAACCGGCTCCATGGACGCCAAGCGCAAAGAGAAGCTCGCTATCTGGTGCAATGTGTTGCCGGACCACATCATCTCGGCTCCGGACGTTGAATCTATCTACGACGTTCCCCTTAATTTCGAGAAGGACAGTCTGGGTGATTTGCTACTTGATGAGCTTTCGCTCCCGAAGGAGAACGTTGCTGACCTCGAGGACTGGGAGGACTTTGTCGGTCGTGTGCACGCCGATGGCAAGCCAGTAGTCAGCATCGGCATTGTTGGAAAATATTTTGATACCGGAGACTTCGTACTCTCTGATGCGTATCTCTCAGTCATCGAAGCGATTAAATTCTCTGCGGCAGAAGCAGGCGTGAAGGCGAAAATCGAATGGGTGAACGCGAAGACCATCGAGAAGGATGGCACTGCATCGCTCGAGAAATTCGACGGCATCATCATTCCAGGCGGCTTCGGTGAGACGGGTATCGAAGGGAAGATTAAGTCTGCGCAGTTCTGCCGCGAGAACGGCATTCCATGCTTTGGGCTCTGCTACGGCCTCCACATGATGGTTATCGAGTACGCGCGCACTATCCTTGGCCTCAAGGATGCGAACACGGTAGAGATTAATCCGGAGACTCCGTATCCGGTCATCGACGTCATGCCGGACCAGAAGGCGCTTATCGCAGAAGGGAAGTTCGGTGGGACGATGCGCCTCGGTGCCTATCCCTGCAACCTCAAAGACGGCACCATCGCTCGTGATGCGTATGGCGCTGACAGTGTGAGTGAGCGCCATCGCCATCGCTACGAAGTGAATCCTGAATACATCGAGCAGATTACGAAACAGGGTCTCGTATTCTCCGGCACGAGCCCTGATGGTGTGCTCATGGAAATTGCAGAGCTTCCGAAGAAAGTTCACCCGTTCTACCTAGGCTGCCAATTCCATCCGGAACTTCAGGCGCGTCCACTCTCTCCGCACCCGCTTTTCACGAAATTCATCGAAGCAGCGTACGACCGTTCACTCCGTCAGGAGGGATAAGGCTAAAAAAGAAAAACCCCGCAGGTGCGGGGTTTTTCTTTACGGAATGAATTTAGGACAGAGTGACAATCTCTTCCCACGGCCTTCCGGCTACGCCGAAGTGTCCGTACGCAGCAGTTTCCTGGAAAATAGGACGCTGTAGTCCGAGACGCTCAACGATAGCCTTAGGTCGGAAGTCGAAGTTCTTTGCGACGATGTCGGAGAGATTCTTACCATCTTCGTTGTAGGCCTCGACCATGACGGGGTCGACGCGGCCGATGGCGTATGCGACCGAGACGAGCACTTTCTTGCCGTGACCCGCTGCCACCAAGTTCTTTGCGACGAAGCGGCACATGTACGCTGCGGAGCGGTCGACCTTGGTCGAATCCTTACCGGAGAAGGCGCCTCCACCATGGGGCATGAGGCCACCGTAGGTATCCACCATGAGCTTGCGTCCCGTGAGTCCTGCATCCGCCTCAAATCCTCCCTGCACGAAGCGACCGGTCGGGTTCACGAGTATCTCGACGCCACTAATATCGCCAAGGACGGGAGCAAAGAGATGGGTCTGCAAGTCTTCGCGAATGGTTTCAAGTTCCGCCGCTTCCGCGTGTTGCGTCGAGGTGAGTGCGGTAATGACCTTGCCATCCTTAATCGTCACCTGGGTCTTACCGTCCGGACGCAGATAGGGAAGGGTGCCTGAAGTCCGTAGGTCCTCAAGCTTGCGTGCGAGCGCGTGAGAAAACACTACACCAAGCGGAAGGAATTCCGGCGTCTCATCGGTCGCGTAGCCGTACATGATGCCCTGGTCGCCAGCGCCGCCGGTGTCGACACCCATGGCGATGTCAGGAGACTGCACTACGACCTTCTCAAGTATCTCGAGCGGTTCTGTGTAGCCGATGTCCTCGTACACTTTCTTTACTATGCCGGCATAGTCCACGTTGGACTTCGTCGTGACTTCGCCGCCAATCATGAGTGTGCCGTGGCTGCCGAATGTCTCAACTGCAACACGCGAGGTTGGGTCTTCCGTCAGGCACGCATCCAGAATTGCGTCCGACATCTGATCGCAGACCTTGTCTGGATGGCCGCGTGTCACGCTCTCGGTCGTGTAGGTGGTGAGTAAATGAATCATGAGAAATGAAATGAGTTGATAGATACAACGAATCGGCCTCCTTCGTGGGAAGGAGGCCGATTGTGTGGCATCGTTCCCCCGAAGGGGTTGGGAGCACCGTTGTCTTGCGACTGGTTGCTGACGGGTTATAGAGCCAATTCTCTCGCCGTACTCTTGATACGTATTCAGTTGTTCAAGGAGAATAGCACGTCCTATCTAGTGGGTTTTCCCCAGTCTGGCTGTAAGAGGGGTATACTTGATACGTCTTAGTTACCAGTCGGTCTTTTCCTTATCATTACTTTATGTCACAGACATCGAAAATCGTGCTTGGAATCGCCGGCGTAGCAGTTGTGCTGCTCGCCGTGGGCTACTACTGGCATGCGAATCAGCTAACAAAGGAAACCGGGCCCGAGAATGCTGAAACGACGACGCTGCCTTCGGGCCAGGCGTCGGACGATACGGCACTTGAGCAGGATTTCGGCGCAATTGATACGCAGCTCCAGGCAGTAGGCACCGATAACGCGAACGCGAATGAAAGCGTCAACGCTGCTGTCGGGACGAATTAACTCCATGCACTCACTCTTTATGAACAAGAAAACACTTATCACCTCCGCAGCCGGTATCGCACTTCTTCTTGCGAGCGCCGCACCAGCACTTGCCCATGACGGCGTGGACGATGGTCATCCGGAGGTTTCTACCTCTGCAAATGTCACCGCGACCGCAGGCGAAGATTCGGGCGAACACAAGTCCGGGTTCGATTTCCGCGTGAACCTCCCTGGTTTAAAAGGTAAAGCGTCTTCAACTGAACGCGAGGACAGGATACAGAAGCGCGAGGACCACAAGGCTTCCACTACCGAGAAGCGCCAGGAACATGCAACCGAAAAGGCAGGAAATGCCATTGATATGCGCATCAAGAGCCTTGAAGAGCTTTCAGCCCGTATCGGCAAGATGAAGTTGCTCTCGGCTGACGTTATTGCAAGCATCCAGGCATCGCTCGCAACGGAGATTCAGGCGCTCGTTGACCTCAAGGCGAAGATTGGTACAGATACTGCTTCTTCAACACTTAAGGCGGATATCCAGTCCATTACGAAGGGGAATCGCGTGTTCCTTCTCGTAGAGCCGAAGGCGCGCATCGCAGCTGCAGCATCCCGCATCAATGCGGTAGTGACGCAGCTCACGAGCCTTGGTGGCAAACTCCAGGAGCGTATTACTGCAGCGCAGACCGCTGGCACCGATGTCTCCGCAGCAGTAACGGCAATGAGCGACTTCAATGCGAAGATTGCCGACGCGAAGGTGCAGGCTGACGCAGCAGTCGCTGCTACCGCGAACCTGTCCGTCGACAATGGCGATAAGGCAACGCTTGAGGCCAACAATGCAGCCCTCAAGGCTGCTCGCGCAAAGCTTAAGGCCGCAGAAGACGACCTGAAGGCTGCTCGCAAAGATGCGGCAACCATCTACGGAGTTGTGAAAGGAAAGGGCGAGGTCAAAGCATCCGCTGAAACCCACTAATACAGGCCCGCAAGGGCTATAAACAGACAAACCGCCCTCTGGGGCGGTTTGTCATATACTGGGTGAGTACTTCTAATTCCTCTCTATGGTACCCATCAATTATCTTGCGGTCGTCGGTGCAGCAGTCATCGCCATTGTTCTTGGCTTCCTCTGGTATGGGCCACTCTTCGGCCGTGCGTGGATGAAGAGCATGGGGATGGATATGGACGAAATGAAAGCCAAGGCCAAAGGCGACAAAAAAATGCAGATGGCCATGATGCGCAGTTACGGCATCATGATGCTCTCCTCGCTTGTCATGGCGTTCGTGCTTGCGCACTCGCTCTACTTCGCTTCCGCGGTACTTCAAATCTCTGGCATTCCGGCTGCCTTTCAGGTGGCAGTATGGAACTGGCTCGGGTTCATTGCTCCCGTATCACTTGGAGGGGTACTCTGGGAGAGCAAAACTTGGAAATGGTGGGCTATTACCTCGGGCTATTACCTCGTCTCGCTATTTCTTATGGGCAGTCTCCTGTCGTATTGGGTCTAGTTCGAAACTGGCTAAAAGTCTCAGATACTTCGTTTCTTCCTCCAGTGCTCACTCACCGTATCGCTCATACGGCTCGTTGCGCTCCGTCAGTCGTGCCTCGTCTCTGAAACTTTTATCTTAGTTCCGCTGCTTGAAATAGCCCTTAGTTTCGAGTAAAGTGCCTTTACCAAGCGGCTTTTAGCCGCTTCGGTATTGCGAGATCGTCTAATGGTAGGACGCAACACTCTGGATGTTGTTATCTAGGTTCGAGTCCTAGTCTCGCAGCAATGGGCATAAATCGGCGATAGGAACGGCGGATATTGGTATCTAGGTT
>CAYNNZ010000008.1:0-23476 GCA_964398815.1 uncultured Candidatus Saccharibacteria bacterium | reverse complement strand
CGACGGGACTTGAACCCGCAACCTCCCGCGTGACAGGCGGGTGCTCTAACCAGTTGAGCTACGACTGCAAGTGAGGACGAATGCACGACCGTAGGTCGTATATTCTCCGAATGCAGCTGATGAAAGCAGCTTGTGTGCTTACGACTGCAATCGAGGCTAAGGGTACGAAGTACCCCGGGCCCAGTCGGCGCAAGAAATGTGAGCCATTCAGATTTCTTGCGACGGCTGGGACCGGCGACTTGCCGTTACGCCGAGAGCAGCTAGTCGAAAGCAACTTGGTTACTTACGACTGGGCGCACGTAACTTACCGAATATAGCCGTTTTAAGGCTTATTTTCAATAACCGATAAATCGGGTGCTGGTGGAAGGACTTGCACCTTCGACCTTGGGTTTATGAGTCCCATGCTCTAACTACCTGAGCTACACCAGCAATATAGAGCACCCTACTATTTTTGAGCGTTAACTTCAATGAGCGCCTCAGCTTTTATGAGATCTTCCGGTGCGGTGATTTGAATCCACCAGGTCGTATGCACGGCATGGAGCGGGATGCCGCTCGCAATCGAGGCTGCAAGTACGGTCTGCGGAAGCCCGAATTCGTCACTCCCTGCTGCTTTCGGAACCATAGGATAGTCGAAGACTCGGGGGTCGAGTGCAAACATATTCGTATTAAAGAGTCCCGGCTCGCCACGATGGTCGCCCTCTTCAATTGCAGTGACTTGTCCCTCCTCATTCGTAATGATGCGGCCACCGGCTGCCATATGCTCCATGTCCTCGAGAAGCATGGCCCAGTCTCCCACCGCAAGCGTCTTCGCAACATCTGCCTCAGCGTAGATATCGTCACCCATCATGACGACGAACCGGTCAGTGAGATAGGGGCGCGCAAGCGCAAGCGCACCCATCGTGCCATCGAGACGTTCCTGCATCACATACCGGAGTGGGATTCCATTATAGGAGTCCCCGAATGCTGCATGTATGACCTCCGCCTGATACCCGACGATGAGAATAATTTCATCGAACTCTGGGCCAAGGATGTCGAATTTGTGCTCAAGCAATGTGCGCTCCCCCACTTTAAGCATGGGCTTTGGAAGTGCGTCGGTGAGCTCCTTCATGCGCGTACCACGGCCGGCCGCGAGGATTACTGCCTTCATTAGGTCGCATCATATAGAGAAGAAGCGGGTCCGTCGACCCGCTTCTTCGAATATCATCGAGCGTCAATTAGTACTAGGTGCTGCCGCCCTTGCGACCCGCTTCGCTTGCCCGCTGCGGATCGTTCGCGAAATTACCTGGATTGTTCTCCTTTCCCTGGCTGCGTCCGCCCTTAGACGCTATCTCGCGCTGCTTATCTTCATCCATGCTCGCGAAGCCGCGACCACGTCCGCGAGTATTGTTGCCTTCTTGGTTGTTGTTATTGGCCATATCGTTTGCATTTCTTTACGTATAAATCCGTCGACCGGACTTGTACTTTAGCGAGACCGCAGTGAACCCTGAGTTAAACGCTGCCATTGGATGCGCTGTGGTAGGGTGTGGCTATGAGTGAACACATAGAGACACCTCAGGAGGAGCATGTGGTCTATGAATTCTTCCTGTGGAGCATTCTCCTTAAGGGCGCCATATCCGTGGCAGAGGTAATTGCCGGCATAGCAATATTTTTTATCCCTCCTGCGGTCATCGTCTCGGTCGCGAGCTTGGTCGTGAACGCAGTCCCAGTTCCTGCACTCCAAATGCACCTGCTTGCAGAGGTGGCGAAATATACGACTGGCACCGTCACATTCGTCGCTCTCTATCTCTTGTCGCGCGGTCTTATCAAGGCAGTTCTGCTCGGTTCCCTTCTCCGTAACATGCTCTGGGCGTATCCTGCATCCCTTCTTGTGCTCGCCGCCTTCCTCGTCTATCAGGCGTACCAAATTGCGACTACACATTCACTCATTGTGATTGGCATAACCCTCTTCGACCTCATCGTCATGTATTTCATATGGCGCGAATGGCGCATTGTGGTCCGCCATACAAAAACACCGGCCGCATAAGCGGCCGGTGTTTTTTGCTAAAGACTTATCGAGCAGGAACGCTCGGCAATGTCATGAAGGTAACACCATCCGGAAGACCGAACTTCGAAGAATCGGTACCCCATGGCTTACACGAGTAGCTGACCTGCGTATTCGCAGGAGCAGTGTTGCCCGTACTCCCCGAAGGTGCAGCAGTTGCCTGCGCTTCAGGAATCTTTATTCCCTGTGGCATAGCGCTTGACCAGGTGTAGAAGAATCCATCGCCCATTCGCAGCATGTGCGTCTCATACGTTTTGCCCGAGATCTGCGCCATACTATCTACACGCATCTTTCCATCAGATACGTACACCGTCCCGGTAAACGGATTTGCGGCGCCCTCTACTGAACGCACGTCGCAGGTAAGCGAGCCGGTCATGCCCCAGAGTGCTGCGATGGTGCCGGTGCCTTGCTGCCCTTCAACGGTTGCAGTCTCTGGGGTGGTGGTCGCCTGATTTCCCGGAGCGCCTTTCATCGGGTGCGAAATCGCATACCAGACACCGCCTCCCACTACCACAACAGCGAGCACAATGCCGATAACTGTCTTTGTTTCCATATCGTAGGATTACGAGCTAATGGAACAATTGTAACGCGAAAACCGCCCAAGGGCGGTTTTCGCTTTCGTGTTGCGGGGGCCGGAATCGAACCGGCGTCTGGAGGTTATGAGCCTCCCGAGGTACCTCTCCTCTACCCCGCTATGAGCGAAATAGTACGCCCTTTTAAGCAAATCGCAACTCTTCGGAGCCCTAAAACGGCTTCAGATACGCGGCGCGGGTGGGCCGGCGAAGTAGGCGTACTCAGAGTACGACGGATGAGACGGACGGGACCCGCAACAAAGTAGATGGGGTCGTTTTAGGGCTGCGTTATATCTCGCCGTGTTCCCGGAACACATTCTCGTAGTGCAGTATCGTGCGATACGCAATATGGTCCGTGAGTTGGAATGCCGACCCCTGATGAGCGATTTCATTACGGACCTTATGTGCCTCCCACGCTTCGTTTAAGGTATGGAACTTCGAAGGGTCCACGACCTTCAGTTTCTCGCCGACGGTATTCCCGATGTACCCCAACTGCGAAAGCAGGTCATCGAGCATGATGTCCGCCTCGATAATTGCCTGGCGCCAGTCGCTCTCTTCCCCACTCTCAATGAGTTCGCGCACATGATTCCAGCGATGATGGTCGCGTGTCTCCTCAGATGCATGTGCATCCGCAATGGTCGCAAAGCGAGGCGCAGTCTCGTCCTGTATCTGATACATGCGGAGCGTTGAATAGATAAGGAGCGCGAGAAATCCGAGCGCCATCAAGAACGCGATAATTGTGATAATCACCCAGATGGTGGTGACGAGCGGGGCGAACCATGAGAACCCTACTGCGCCCGTGCCTCCGAGCGAATGCGCGCCAGAGACCCATTGATAGAGCTCATAGAACAGGTACTCGATATTAAGAAAATGCACCGGTCCTGTGACCGTTGAAGTCGTCGCCGCGAAGGTGGGCTCCATTGCCCGTAATTATAGCGTCTCGCCCGTGACTGCGGCGCCTATTTTGAACAGCGTGCGTTCGCCGCCGAGCGGCGCCGTAAAGTGAATACCGGTCGGAAGCGTACTTCCCTCTCGTTCCACCATTCCCATCGGGACGGAAATTGCGGGCATGCCGGTCAAGTTCGCAGTCACCGTAAATACGTCTTCCAGATACATGGAAACGGGGTCACCGGTCTTCTCCCCGAACCTGAAGGCTGGCGATGGCGTAGTAGGAAATGCGATGACGTCGCATGAGGCGAATGCGTCGTTATACTCGTTTGCGAGCACTTCCCTGGCAGCGTCTGCCTTGCGGTAGTACGCATCGATATAGCCAGACGAGAGCACGAAGGTGCCAAGAAGGATGCGGCGCGTCGTTTCAGGACCAAATCCTTCAGTGCGCGAAATCACATAGTCGTCGAGCAGACTCGCACCCTCTGCCCTATGTCCGTAGCGAATGCCATCATATCGGGCGAGATTCGCGGACGCCTCTGCTGGCATGATGACGTAATAGACGGGGAGCGCATAGCCGGACGTCGGGAGAGAGACATCGATGACCTGATGTCCCTCTGCAACCAGTTTTGCGATGGTTGCATCGAAATTAAAGCGCACGTCCTCATCGATACCAGACTCAATGAGATGACGTGGAATGCCGATTACAAGACTCTTCTTCTCTGCTACCTCAGGATACGTCGTATCAGTAATGCTCGTTGCGTCACGTTCATCATATCCAGCGATGGCGTCGTAGAGAACTTTCGCGTCCGCAACCGTCTTCGCGAGCGGGCCAATCTGGTCGAGTGAGGAACCGAGCGCGATAGCGCCACGGCGAGAGACGCGCCCATAGGTGGTCTTAAGTCCTGCGAGTCCGCAATGGGCAGCGGGCTGACGTATGGAGCCACCCGTATCTGTACCAAGTGCCGCAATTGCGAGATGCGCTGCAACTGCGCTCGCAGAACCACCAGAGGAACCGCCCGGAACACGCGAAATGTCGTACGGGTTCTTTGACGGTCCGAACGCAGAGTTTTCGGTAGATGAACCCATAGCGAATTCATCCATGTTCGCGCGCCCCACAAAGAGCGCACCTGCGGCACGCAGTTTCTCAATTACTGTCGCATCGTACGTGGCGCGATAATTCGAAAGCATCTTTGATGCTGCACTCGCAATCTGCCCTTCGATAAGAATGTTGTCCTTAATCGCGAGCGGTATGCCACAGAGCATAGGCGCTGCGTCTCCCTCCGTATCGATACGCGCCTGCGCAGCAGAAATTGCAGCTTCATCCGCATCGAATAGTTCAAGGTAAGCGTTCAGCTCAGGGTTCCGAGCCTTCGCTGCCTCCGCGCATGCGTCCCACAATTCACGCACCGTGAATTCCTTTGCGCGAAGGCCCTTTGCCGCCTCCACGAGCGTGAGTTCGTTTAAGGGGTTAGTCATGGGAAATAATCTGCTTAACTTTCAGACGGTCCCCCTCCCTGTTTGAAAACTGCTCAGCGAGCGCAGCAGTGAACCGTCCAGCCTCGTGCGGCTCTCCATCCTCACGCATCACGTTGCGTACGACGGGATTCGGCCGCGACTCGCGTGACGGAAGCGTGAGCTCATCGAGCTTTCCTACGTACGCGAGAATTCCATCGAATTCCTTCGCGAATGCCCCGAGCTTTTCGTCCGGTATAGAAATCCGGGCGAGCGCGGCTAGTTTTCGTACGTCATCGCTTGAAGCCATATAGGTGGCACTCTACCACAATCACCGCGAGAGGCGCGCGAGGAATTCAGCTTCATCTATCACCTCTACCCCAAGCTCATTGGCCTTTGTGAGCTTACTGCCTGCACTTTCTCCAGCAACGACAAAATGGGTCTTTTTAGATACCGAGCCAGCAGCGGTTCCGCCTGCTTTCTTAATACGCTCCTCAGCCTCCTCGCGGGAAAGTGTTGGGAGCGTTCCCGTTACCACCACGCTCTTCCCTGCGAGTGGACCACCCTCTACTTTCGCCACTTTGAGTAGAGTGATGTGCTCAAGCAGGCGGGCAAGCATTGCCGCATTATCAGCATCGGCAAACCACGCGGTAACCGATTCACCGACCACGTCGCCTATTCCCTTAATGCGCGAAATATCGTCCGCGGAGGCTGACGTAAGTTTCTGGATAGTCTCATACTCCTGCGCGAGCAATGTCGCGGTCTCTTCACCCACATGCAGAATGGACAGACCGACCAGAAGTCGATCGAGCGGAACGTGTCGCTTCGCAGCAATTGCCTCTATCAAATTCGAAGCGGACGTTTCCTTGAATCCCGGGAGTGCAAGTAATTCATCATAGGTAAGTTCGAAAAACTCGTCGTAATCGGAAACCAGCTCATGTTCCATGAGAAGCTCAACGGTTTTCTGGCCGAGCCCTTCAATATCAAGTGCAGACTTTCCCGTAAAGTGCGCTAGTTTCCGCAGGCGTACCGGGAATGAATCTCCCACCACGCAGCGATAGGCAGCCATGCCAGGGACTCGTTCGATAGCCCCATCTCCACCGCAAAGCGCCGAGGTTTTCGGGAACTTCCACTTCTTTTCCTTCCCCGTTCGCAGTTCGGTCAAAACCTGCACGACTTCCGGAATGATGTCGCCTGCCTTCTGGAGAATAACGGTATCGCCTATGCGAATGTCCTTTTCGAGTATGAAATCCTCATTATGTAGGGTCGCGCGCGCAACGGTCGTTCCTGCGACGGCGACCGGGGCCAAATGCGCAACCGGAGTCAGCACGCCCGTGCGCCCTATCTGAAGCACAATATCCTCGACGATGGTGGTGACCTGCTCTGCAGGAAATTTAAGCGCGATAGCAAAACGCGGCCCCTTACCCGTATATCCAAGCGCTTCTTGGTAGGAACGCTTATCTACTTTAAGTACCACCCCATCGAGCTGGTAATCCTCCTTCTCGCGCCGCGCACCCTGCCAGAGCTTCCAGTAATCGAGCACCTGCTCGAGCGTCGTCGCGTGGATGTGGTTCGGGTTCACCGGAAGTCCCAATTCCCTGAGGTATTCCAACTCGCCACCCTGCGTTTCTGGCAGTCCTTCGCTTGAAGCATCGACGTCATAGAGGAACATGCCGAGCGGACGATGAGCAGCAATCGCTGGGTCCAATTGTCGGAGCGAGCCTGCAGCAGCATTGCGAGGATTCGCAAAGAGTGGCTGCCCTGCCGCTTCGCGTTCCTTGTTTAGTTTCGCGAGTCCGGAACGGGTCATGTACACCTCGCCCTCCACCGTGAGATCGACGGGACGCGGAAGCGTGTGCGGAAGTGCCCTAATAGTACGCACGTTATGGGTGACATCTTCACCCACCACCCCATCGCCGCGCGTTGCTGCAGTAACCAATTCCCCCTTTGCATACGTAAGTACAATATGCAGTCCGTCAATTTTAAGTTCCGCATCATATGCAGGACGGGTATCGGTAATACCTGCCTTTTCGAGCGCACGCTGCACACGCTCGTCGAACGCCTCTAGTTCGCGTTCATCGAACGCATCGTCGAGCGACCACTGCGGATACGCATGACGAACTTTCGAGAGCGTCGGCATAACATTCCCTGCTACCTTTTGCGTTGGAGAATCCTTGGTCACGAGCGCCGGGTATTTCCGCTCGAGTTCTGCGAGCTCATGTTTGAGGGAATCGAGCGCCTCAGGTGAAATCGGAGATTCGTCCTTCTCGTGCTGAAGGGTTCGGTATGTGCGTATCGCTTCGCGGAGGACCCTTACCCGTTCGCGCGTCTCTTTAGGGACAGCCATAGCCTCATTCTAGCGAGGAATGCGGGTACGGGCTACGGCGCGTAAATACGGAATTCACCAAGACCAAGGTAACTACTTGCTTTGCGAATACGAATATACCGATACGTCCCACTTACGGGATAACTCACGGTCGTACCATCGACGGTATATGATATGCCAGCATTAAGAACGGTGTAGGCGCTGTTATCGAGTGAGCCTTCGATAATCGCTCCGTTGGTATAGGAAGTTCCCCACCCATCGGGGTTTGCAGAACTGATATCCCCGAGCGACACGCTTCCGATAGACTGAGCAGAGCCGAGGTCAGCAGTAACGGCTTGGTTCGTGCCGCTATTAGTCCCATGCGTCGATGAATACGACGCATAATCTCCATCACGCATACCGTTCGCCGTGGTTAGACCGGTGGAGTGATTTAAATAGTTACTGGTACCCGTGAAGCTGATCGGAAGTATCTCTCCTCCACCGCCACCCCCTCCCCCGCCACCCGAGCTGCCGTTGCTTAAATACGTCGCCTTCACTCCGCGCTCGATGCGGCGCGGGTCAGATGAACTACAAGAACTGTAGCCGGTCGCAAATATAGTTGCCGTGCCGCTTCCCGAGGGCTTGCTGATGGTGACCTGACCGGAAGTACCTCCGCCCGTGCACGGGAGATTTATGACGGTCGTGCGGACAGATCCTGACTGAGAGGAAGAGTTCGGTGCGGCGAGCGGGAAAATGGTCTGCACGTTGCCGCTTGCGTCTGCGCAGGTAATCCCACTCGTAAGATAGGAGCTTGCGGTATACGAGAACGCATCCATTTTCTGGTCCCAGTAGAGGGCGCATTCCATTGCCGAGTCAGCGGAATAGAACGCGAATTGCGACTGCTTCGCAGAAGAGGCAAGAATAATCTGCTTATAAGTGATGTCGAGCAGTGAAAGCGCGACCGAGAGCACTACGGACGAAAGAATAACTGCAATCAAGAGCGTGAGGCCGCGCACTGGTTTCATAGAATGATTCATCATAGCCAGTCGCGGAGGTCTTCCTTAAGGACGACACTATAGGAGCCGTGCCCAGTCCACGTCACCGTCACCGTCAGCAGCGTTTCAGTCGGACTGATGAGAGTAAGTCGAATGACGCGGGTGAATTTCGTTGGTGTCCCGCTGCAGGCCTCGTTGTAGAGATTGTTTGCAGACAGGAAGAGCTGCGGACGATTAGTACATTTAGAGCTGTTGTATACCGCCGCTGGCTGCCCACTCACCTGCTGCTGCCCCACATCGATAACACAGTTGCTGCTGTAACAATTAGGCCCACCATTTCCATCGAGTCCGTAGAGCCATTGGCGCGTGCCGCTATTGTGAACGTTGTATATGAAATTGCTGTCGCGCAGGCTGCGGACGTATTCCACTCCCTCCTGTGCGAGCGCGGCTGCAATCAGCTGATCGCGCGCAGTATAGGAGGATTGCAGCACTCCCTGGACGACATGGAGCGGTCCCACGATAGCAAGCGACACGACCGCTATCGCGACCAAGGTTTCAACAAGAGTAAAAGCGCGGGTCATCATATATCAATCAGGCGCTGCGTGGCGCTCTCTTCTATCGTGAACGAGGCAGTGTTTCCACTGGCGTCTGCCGGCATGGTTCCCTTCACAGTGAAAAGTGTTTGCGCCTGTAAATCGTTCACACCACTACCTGCACCACGTACCCAGAACGCGAGGGTCGAAATAGTGATTGCCGGGTCCGTAATCGGCGAAGCAGCACTGTCGAGGCAGGAGCTTGAGCCAACTGCCCTACCGATGGTGTTGTTAGCCATCAGGTGATACGTAACGGTCGTATTGAGTCCGCTGTCCATATAGGAAAAACACGTGCAGGTTCCTGTGGTTGAGTTTCCATTCGCATCGGGACTGCCATCGTTGCAGCGATAGGAACGGCCCGTACGAATACCGCGAACCATCGCATCGACTGCGAACGAAAGGTTGCTTACCACCTGATTGGTCGCTCGCGCTCGACGGTCAACTTTGATGAGAGTGAGATACGCACTCATAACTATCGTCATAACGACAGCAAAGATGCCTACCGAGACAATCATCTCGATGAGCGTGAAGCCTCGTGTGGGTCGTGGAGTCATCATGGGCAACTAGTGGCGGCGACAGACACTTCGCCCACCGATGTAACACACACGTAGCGCATGCCTCCTCCAGTGGGGGCCTGGAGCTTTATCTGCGCGTCAAGAAGCTGGATATTTCCGCCACTACTGCGCAAGCCGGTGATGATGGAGTCCGTATTGGGACGAATGAACACGATGTCCGCTCCCGTGAGGTATCCCGTAGACGTGCAACGAGTAATCGTGGGACTTTGTGCATCATGCCCACAGATGTCGCTTATAGTGAATCCGCGCCCGAATGTATAGTTCTGCACGATTTCATTATTGTTCGCATCGTAGAGGCAGTTACCTGGCTTCGCTTCAGGCGTCCCCGCCGTTCCAGTCGGACAGTACGCAGGAGCACTTGCGAGCGCCTTGCTGATATCAGCGAACATCGAGTAACTATTGCTGCTTGCTTGGAAATGCACACCGTAGCCGGCGTTTGTCACGCTCGTTCCGGCAACGGTACGGCTTGAGAGTCCATAGGTCTGTGCTTGGCGTATGGAAAGTGCGACCGTATACGCCGTGTCGGTGATGGTGAGCGAACGGTTGAAACTGCTCTGCCCCGTAAGCGCGACTGCAGTCACCAGCACAATGATGGCGAGTACGACAATCATCTCCACGATAGTGAAGCCGCGCGGGTCTTTCAGAACGGGAGTGGGTTCCATTGCGTAAAGAATGCGAGCAGGTAGCCCGCGGCGAGGAACGGAATAAAGGGTACCTCAATACCCATTCTATGGCCTTTAGGAGTAGCGACCAAGATGCCTATGCCGATAACTGCGCCTATCCAGAATGAAAATAAGAGTCCAGCGACAGCATAGGGTGCTGCGAGTAAGGAAAGTGCGAAGGCAACGGGTGTATCACCAAGCCCCATCCACCTCCCTTTCGATAGGACGTGCATAAGAAAGAAACCGAGGGCGATGCAGCATGCGGTCAGGAATACCGAGATGAGCGCGTGAAAATCCGGAGCAGATACGTATGCGAATAGCACCGATGCTGCAATAAGAAGGTATGTAGGCGGCAGCGGCACAATGGTATGACGGAGGTCGTAGAGCACTACAATAGCGAGGAAGAAGAGCGCGGCGAGGAAATACGGTAAATGCGCGACAGGAATAATGAGTGCTGACATGAAAAAGAGCACGGCGAGCGTTGCTTCGGAGAGCGCGTAGCCGTAGGGAATGCGGGCCATACAGGTCCGACACCTACCCTTTGCAATCACCCAAGAGACTACCGGCACTAAGTCGCGTGCCGTGAGCGTCCGGTTACAGGAATTGCAGCGTGAACGTCCGTGAGCGAATGACTCACCGGTGTGCATACGCTCAGCAATCACTCCGGCGAAGGAGGCGAGTCCCGCGCCGAGGATGGAACATCCAATAGCGAAAACGGGAATCATCATGGACAGCCGCAGGTACCGCTTGAAAGCGGTGCTAAGTCGTCTATACCGCACTTCTTACCCGTCGAATCCACACACCAATACACGGACGGCGGGGTATATCCGCTACCAACTGGACGCGCAAGTCCTACGGCATACGCATCGCCGGTGGCATAGCATGCTTTCGCGCCGTTGTTATTCAACTGTGCGACAGCAGCGAAGACAGATTGGAACGTCGTGTCGCTAAAGAGACCAATAGTGCAGTCGTTCGCTCCAGCTGTGTCTCCATAGCTTCCAGCATTTTGGTCCTGATACAGCACCGCTTGCGGAGAAAGCGTGTCCATATCAGCAAGCACGGTCGCGTCCTTCGATTTAGTGCGGGCTGAATTAAGCGATGCAAGCACGACGGAAGAGAGAATGCCTATGATGGCGATCACGACGAGGAGTTCGATGAGGGTGAAGCCTCGTTTCATAGAGGAATGCTATGGGCAGTAGGCTGCTGAGCTTGCGCCACCATGTAGCGCGGTGCCGGTCATGTTCGCATTCGGCTCGCGGATGGGATTCCCAGAAGAGTCGATGCACCACCAATAGCCGCTATCGCCCTTGAGCTCAATGGCAACCGCCCATGTTGCCTGCCCCTGCCCCACTGCCCAGTAGGCATGGCCCCCGCTCTGCGCGAAGGCGGCTTTAAGTGCGCCGTTTATGTTTGCGTTCGTGAAGAAAATACTGGTCCCCGTTGCCGGAATGGTTGTTTGTGGACTCGTATTATTTATCGAAGCGGCACCGTAGTTATTATTGGTCGAGTAATAGAGCTCCATTTCGCTTTGAATCGTATGGAGGTCTGCTTTAACCGCTGCGTCCATTGCTCGCAGCCGACCAAGGAGAGTCGCTGCCAGTACGACCGAGGAGAGAATGCCGATGATGGCGATCACGACGAGGAGTTCGATGAGGGTGAAGCCGCGAATATGGCCCTTACGCACGCGGCCCTGGAACAATTGTGATGACGGCATAGGAAGCGAGAATGTGTCCTTGCAGTATAACGCGGGTTTTGGGCCGTTCCTGCGGCATGTGCATAAGAAATACATACTCCTAGGAAAAACAAAAACCGCACCGAAGTGCGGTTTTTGTTGCCCGAGGGCAGGACGGCTTTAGCAGCCGGTTGCGTTTGCTGCGAGAACAGCGGCCTTCGTGGTAGAAGTACCCGTGTTGTCGGTGCAGAAGTAGCCCGAGGTCTTAAGCGGTACCTGGACGACCCACGTGGTTGCGGTGTCGACGCAGACAGCCTGCGTTGCAGTCTGGACTGCGTGCGTGCCGGAGTTGTAGTTAACAACCGTTGCGCCGCTACCAGCAGCTGCGCTGGTCACCATAGCGCCGATACCGGTGGTAGCGGTCGTACAGACGCCAGCATAGCTGTTGCTGCTTGAATCGTAGAACAGCTCAGCCTGTGCGCGTGCGCTGTCGACGTTAGCCTTGATGGCTGCATCAGCACCCTTATTGCGGGCCGTGTTCAGCGATGCGAGCACGACCGAGGAGAGAATGCCGATGATGGCGATCACGACGAGGAGTTCGATGAGGGTGAAACCTTTGAGGTGACCCGTACGAACATGGCCCTGTCGAATGCCGGAAGATGCAAGAATCATAATAAATCGATTTATTGATGCGGGTTACGAGTAAGGTCCGCTCTCGCCATTGTACGAGAGTATTGCGCCGTTATTCTACGCTGTGTGGATAACACACGTATTTCATCGTCCGTCTCAGAAAATTTTGTCGGTTTTCAAAAACGTGAAGATGCGCGGCGCGGGAGAAAAAGTTCTGTAAACGTACTCTGAGTACGGTGGAAGAACTTTTTTGGGACCCGCAACAATGCAGCTGCGGGTTTTAGGAAATCGATCCCGCGAGGTTATAGATTGGGATCAAAACTGCCGCCAGCAATATACCCACACCAAGACCGAGGAACACAATCATGAGCGGCTCGATGAGGTCGACGAGCGTATCGACGGCCGTCGTCACCTCGCGCTGATAGAATTTCGCCAGCGTTGCAAGAATATCGCCTAGTTTTCCCGTCTCCTCACCCACTTTCACCATGGCGCTCATGATTCCGGGGATTTCCGCATGGCGAGCAAGCGCATCAGAGATGGAGGCACCTCCCTTCACATCCTCCCCCACTTGGTGCAGGACCTTTTCATAGGTAGCGCTATCCACCACAGACGCGGTTATTTCGACTGCTTCCACTACCTGCACGCCGGACATGAGCATGGTCGCGAAGTTGTCTGCAATGCGTGACAGATACAGCTTCTGATAGAGATCGCCGAGATACGGCATATCGAGCTTGAAACTATCAAGCAGGAGGCGGCCAGCTGGCGTGAGTGTTGCTCGATAGACGAAGAATCCAGCGACCAAAATGGCAATCAAGAAGAATATGCCGTAATGGAGGATGAGGTTCGAGAGCGAAATAACGATTTGTGTATAAATAGGTATTTTCTGCCCCGAATCGACGAGCACCGCGCTTATTTTCGGGATGACGATAGTGAGCATGAGACCCATCACAATGAAGAACACCGCGACCACGAATGCCGGATAGATAAGCGCATTACTTGCCTTGCTCGCCACCTCATAACTGCGGTCGAGATAATCAGCGAGGTAGCCGAACGTCTGCGAAAGCTTTCCAGACTCTTCTCCTGACTTCACCATGTTCACGTAGAAACTCGAGAACACTTTCGGATGACGCGCGAGCGCCTTGCTGATGGGACTACCGCCCTGCAAATCATCTGCGACCTGCGTGAGGATTTCAGAGAGATATTTGTTCTCAACCTCGCTTGCGAGGAGGCGGAACACGCGCAGTGCAGACACCTGCGCTTCGAACAACGTCGCAATCTGGCGCGAGAGAATGACGACTTCCTTGTTCGAGACATGCTTGAGGAAACTTATCTCGATCGAGAGTGCCGACTTCGGATTCGCCGGCGTTATGGAAGAAACGATGAGACTGCGGCGCTGGAGCGTTGAGACAGCAACATCCATCGAGAGCGCCTCGACGGTTCCTTCCCGCTCATGACCATCGGCATCGAGCGCGCGATACGTAAAAAGCATGTACTTAGATTAACAGATTATCTGTCGTCCAAACGGTGAGCACTGGGATTAGTATTTCAAATTGAGAATCGGGCGGGGAAAATCTTCAGATGCGCGGCGCGGGCAGACGTTGAGCGCAGACGTATCCCTATACGGCGAAGCGAAACGGCGGGACCCGGAACAAAGCAGCTGGAGATTTTAGCGGCCGCTTAGAGATATCTCTCGAAAGTCTTAGGGTCTACGGCACGTTCATAGGCATGCTCAATCGTCACCTCTCCCCTCCTCACCAATTCTGCGAGCGAGCGGTCCATATCTATCATGCCTTCCTGCGAGCTGGTCTGAATAACGGTCGATATCTCGTGCGTGCGTCCTTCGCGGATGAGGTTCGCGATAGCACTGTTATTAATCAGGAGTTCGTATGCAGGAATCTGGCCGCCGGCGATGCGGGGTACGAGGCGCTGGCTGAAGATGCCTGCGAGAGAGCCTGCCAGCTGCACACGGACCTGTCCCTGCTGATTTGGGGGAAACATGTCGATGACACGGTCGATGGTTTGCGCTGCATTGTTGGTGTGAAGCGTAGAAAGCACGAGATGGCCCGTTTCAGCGGCGGTTACAGCGCTTGAAATCGTCTCGTAATCGCGCATTTCCCCCACCATGATGACATTCACGTCCTCACGAAATGCTGCCTGGAGCGCGGCATGGAAGTCAGGCGTGTCGACATGCACTTCGCGCTGATGAATGAGGGATTTTTTCTGTTCGAACAGATATTCCACCGGGTCCTCGATGGTAACGATGTGCTCTGCGCGGGTTTCATTGATGCGGTCGATGATGGCAGCGAGCGTAGTCGACTTTCCCTGCCCCACGGGACCCACCACAAGGAAGAATCCCTGGGTGCGCTGCGTGAACACCTCAAGTACGGGAGGAAGGTTCAGGTCAGTAAACGTGCGAATATCGCGCGGAATAAGGCGGAGCGCCACCATTATTGAGCCTTGCACGACGTAGCCATTCACGCGGAAGCGGTTTTTGTCGTCATGCGAATGAGAAAAGTCCACCGCCTGATCGCGCGTGAATACTTCCCAGCGGCCATCTGGAAGAATTTCCTTGAGCATCGACTCAGTCGCCTCCTTGGTAAGGATGGGTTCCTGCACAAGCGGAACAAGCGACCCCGAGACGCGAACGATGGGATGCGAACCGACAGAAAGGTGGAGATCGGAACCCCCTTCCTTAATAACGGTATCGAGAAGCGGGCTGATGCTTGCTGCAGCCATGACTATTTCGCTTCAATTATCTTCACCGTTTCAGCGTAGACCTCGGATGGAATCGCAGACGCCTTGATGATGTAGCCGGCAGCTCCGAGCGCTTTTGCGCGCTCAATATCTGCTTCCTGGCCCTGATTGGAGAGCACTATTACTTTCGTCGTCGGTGCGAGCTTGTCTTTACGAATGGTCTCAAGTATCTGAAATCCATCGATGTTCGGCATCACGATATCGAGAAGCATCGCGTCTGGCGCTGGCTTATCGCGAAGTGCCTGGAGGGCTTCTTCACCGTTTTGAAATGCGGTCACATCATGTCCTGCCGCCTTGAATTTAACAGCATACATATCGAGGAGGAAACGGTCGTCGTCTACAAGGTATAAGCGGTACGTGGCCATAAGCTAGGTAGTAGTTTTTTCTTCTTCCTCAGGGAAAAGCTCGCCGCCCAAGGTATTCACTTCCTCGAACGGGATCTCCCCCGCAAGTGCCTTAATGATAGCATCCTCCCTCATCGTCAACATGCCCTTGTCTCGAGCCGCCTTATAGACCGCTTCCTCGACCGGGCTCGTGAGCACGACATGCTCGAGATCCTTGTCCATGCGTAGGAATTCGAACACCGCAGTACGGCCGCGCGTGCCGTTCGGGCAGTCGGGCGTGGGGTGCGCTCGATATAGTTTCGTAAATGGCGGTATTTTCGATTTCACTGCTTCGGGCAAATCCGCAAACTGCTCTTTAAGGAGTCCTTGAATACTCTCGCTGATTGGCATTTCCTCCCCGGCTCCCGGACAGAGCTTGCGCACGAGGCGCTGACCAATGGCAGCCACAAGCGTCGGAGCGATGAGATACGGGTCGACACCCATGTCGATGAGACGCGGGATAACGCCTGCAGTATCGTTCGTATGAATAGTTGAGAACACCAGGTGACCAGTAAGCGCTGCCTGAATGGCGAGCTGTGCGGTTTCCTTATCGCGAATCTCGCCGACCATGATGACGTCCGGGTCCTGGCGTAGAATGGAGCGGAGTCCGTTCGCGAAATCGTATCCGATTTCCGGATGAACCTGACTTTGTGCCACCCCGGAAATTTCATACTCGACCGGGTCCTCGATGGAAACCACGTTACGGCTCTCTCGGTCAATTTCCGAGAGCATTGAGAAGAGCGTGGTGGATTTACCGGAACCAGTCGGACCGCAGATGAGAATGATGCCGTACGGAACGCGCAACAATTCGCGCACGGTTGCGAGATACTCCGCCGAAAGTCCGATGGACTCGAGGCTTGCGACCGCCTTTGTGCGATCGAGAATACGCATCACCACCTTCTCGCCATACTGGGTTGGGAAGGTAGAAACACGGAAGTCGATGCGGCGATTGTCGACCTTGGATGAGAAACGTCCGTCCTGCGGCTTACGCTTCTCATCGAGACGCAGCTGCGCCATGATTTTGATACGTGCGACGACCGCGGCATGAACTTTTGCAGGGAGTTCGAGCGAAGTATGCAGTTCACCGTCCATACGGAAGCGCACCCGCGTCTTATCGGGCGTTGGTTCGATGTGGATGTCGGAAGCACCTCCTTCTACTGCGTAGCGGAGCGCTGTCGCGACAATTTTCGTAACGGGTGAATCCGCTTTGATGTTTCCCCCCGCAGAGGCCTCATCCGCTTCCATCTTCTTCGCCTCATCGCTCTCGGCGATGGTCCCTTCGAATTCAGAGAGCGCCTCCCCCACCACACCGGAAAGGTTTTGGTATTCCTCGATGACCCGTTTAAAGTCGGTCTCGCTAATCAGGAACAGCTTGTAGGGCATTCCTGCGCGCGAGGAAATGAACTGAAGCGCGTCCCGCGCCTCGATATTGTCAGGGTCAGTAATACCGACTTCAAGCGCCCCATCTACGATGCCGAGCGGAACGAATTTATAGTGCTCCGCTGATTCTTGAGGAATGAATTCGAGCGCCGCCTGCTCAATATCCTTCCCTTGCGGAAGGATGCGGGAAGGAATCCCGTATTTTTCACCCGCAGCTTTGAGCGCCGCATCGATAGTGATGCCGCGCTTCGCGAGTACCGCTTCGACCGTCGACGATTCATCCTTCGCTTCCTTCTGGATGGATGCGACGTCGCCCGGCTTTATCACTCCCTTCTCAGAAAGTACGGAAAGCAGGTTCATGTATATGTATGATACTCCCTCACTGACGAGGACGCGCGCATACGCGCGGGATATCTCTTAAATCGGAGCGAACGGATCGCGTCGGCCGGCAGTCTCCGGTACGACTGCCGTATGAATATCGACGAGCGACGTGAATCGCGGGTCGGAGAGAATCGACTTGTCGAAGGTAAGCGGTTCCAGCTGCGACGCGAGACTCACGAACGTAATCTCTGCCGGACTTACCGGCGCGGTCGAGTCGACAGCAACCGTCGACTGCGTACGCGCGAAGAGCATATAGGCTGCAGTACCGAGTACCACGATACCTGCGACTATGGCGATGATAGTGTTCTTGTTCATATTAGTGGAGCCAATAGATACGGAACGTCAGATTATAGGTGTAGACGCCAGTTGAAGAGTCATCCACCGTAAGCTGCACCAGATCCATGGGGCGCAGGCTCTTCTCTATTCCGCCAAGGAAGGTGCGGAATGCACTGTAGGTGCCGACTGCCTTTACCGAAAGATCGAGAGAGTCAGTCTGCTTCCCTCCTGACTCGAGCGGGAGAGAGCCATCGGTTACTCCCTGGCTTCGTGGGGCAGAACTCTTGATGTCGAAATTCGAGAGCTGCACGCCCGACCGGGTTGCGAGCGCATTGAGGTCAAGAATCAACTGAACATTATCGACACTGTCCGGTAGATAGGCCTCAAGGCGCGTAATTGCGTCAGCAGGAATTTCGTTCCGCTCAGTCGCAAGCTGTTCTTCCTTATGCTTGAAATCATCCGCAGCTGCGAGCGCGCTCTTGTACTGCTCTATCTCATGCTGAAGCGGCACAACCTGCTTCACGTACGTCGGATTTATATATGCAGCAAACAAGCCGATGGATATGAGGATGAGCACGATGGGAAGTATGCGTCCTATCATGGTGTGGTGGTGGCCGCTTTCTGCGTGGTGGTAGCGGATTTCGGTGTCGTTGTCGCAACCGGTGCATCAGGCAACTTCTGAACGGGGGTTTGCGTCTCAGTTCCCGCTGCGGTCGGACTTGCGGTTACGAGCGAGGGATCGAGATCGGCGGAGAGAGAGAATACGACCGAATTATCCTTTCCGTTAAGTGTTATCCCAGAGAAGATGGCGCGCTTGATGCGTTTCTCCGTAGCAAATGATGCGGACTGCGCTGCGAGCGTATTAAAGGAGCGCGCGACTCCGTTCATTTCAATGCGCGCGGTGCGATCGTCAGTAACTGTGGCCTTGAGCGCTGTAAACCGGACTCCGACGAGTGTCCGAGCCTCGAGCACGTCGAGGAACTGCGAGAACGTGATGTGGGAATTCAAGAGACCCTTCGCCTGAGTGAATCGGTCACGCAGGCGGACAAAGTCGGTCACGGTCGCCTGGTCGATTTGATTTTGGGCAGCAACCACTTCGTTCGCTTTCGTCTTGGCTACCCCTTGGAGATAGTACTGATACCCAAATACCGCGAAGCAGCCGAGGATAGTGATGCCCATAATGATGTACGCAAGTGCAAGAAACGGATTACTACCGCTGACACGGTGCCTCGGCGCTGCCGTCACCGGCTGCTTAGGTACGAACGAAGTCGGTATGGATGGAGGAAGTGCCACTTAGAGAGTATACCGACCGCTTTGGGATTTCGGCCTACTTTATGCACACGCAAGCTAATTTCCCTCTTCGAGTTTGCGGAGTGCGAGACCTACCGCGACAGCAAATTCCGGTCCGATTTCTGCGAGCACCGGGCGCATGAATGCCGGTGCCTGCGCTTTGCCGAATGGGTCTGCAATTTTCACGTCTATCGCAAAGAACGAGCGAGCGAATGCAGCGAGCTCTTTGGTGACGCCGCCACCGCCCGTGAGGATAATCTGCGAAACACTGCGCTCATGCATCGTCTCGAATTGGGTCAGTGCGCGCTTCGCCTCTTCGAAGATGCGAGAGAAGACCAGCTCAATGGTCTCGCGCGTATAGCCATTTTCTTTCGGTACCGTGAATCCGTGCTCCTTCTTTAGGCTCTCTGCCTTCTGCATGGTGATGCCGTTCGCGCTCGAGATGGTGCGCGTCACATCCTGTCCACCCTCAGGAATATTGTGCGAAAGCGCAACGACGCCGCGCTCTACTACGTACACTTTTGTCGCGGACGCTCCAATATCGAGCACGAGTACTGGTTTCACCGGCTCATCCACCACTGAGCGTATGGTGCTGAAAATCTCAATCTCATAGAACGACGCGGCGATATTCGCTCCCTGGACGACATTCTCGAGCAACTTAAGCTCGTCGTTATGGACCGCAACGAGAAGCACCTTCACCTTATCCGGAAGTCGAGCGCCTTCCGGCAGGGGCTCGGGAAGAATGAACCAGTCGAGCTGCACTTCCGAGACCGGAACCGGTATGTATTTACGCGCTTCAAGCTCAATCACAGTCTTCTGCTCTGCCGGATCATCGCGGCGAGGCAACTCTACGAGCGTAAGCAGTGAACGCGAGAACGGGATAGATACGCCCGCATCGGTAGTGGTTACACTTGCCTCGCGCAGCAGGTCCGTGAGCGTTTCTGCAATCTTATCCGCAGGGAGATTAGTCGCCTGCCCCACTTCTGCGCCTGCATACGGACCAAGTGCCAATTCGCCGTAGGTCTCAAGCACCGCCGTGCCGCCCTCGCGGCGCAACTGGACGACTTTCAGCGAAGACGAGCCGATGTCTACACCGATGACGCTTCGGCTTTTCTTGTGTCCGAAGATAGTACCCAAGAAACTCATGCGAAAATTCTAACATGCATGTCGTTCGCACCATTCGCTGGCTGCTTTCACTCATTTTCCCGCAACGGAACACTGAACGCCTCGTTGAGGAAACGACTGATGAGGAGTTCCTTGCGCTTCTTACGCCACGAGTGACTGATACTGGTGCCATCGCCCTCCTTCCCTATCGCCACCCGCTCGTGCGCGCCGCAATCGTGGAAACGAAATTTAAGCGGAACCCACGAGCGATTGCACTTTTGGCCGCTGCGTTGCGAGAATATCTCGCTGCGTACCAAGAGGAGACGAATGAGCTTGGAGAGGGCTCGCTCACGCTTACCGTGATTCCGCTTGCAAAGATGCGGAGGCACGAACGTGGCTACAACCAAGTGGAGGAGGTGGCTCTGAGAGCTGGCTACGTACCCACCCCACTCCTCACGCGCATTCGCGATACGGTTCCTCAGACCACACTTACCCGTAAGCAGCGTCTCCTAAACATGGACGGAGCATTCGAAGCTCACGACGTTCCGGCGGGGACGGTCATCGTGCTCGACGACGTCGTGACAACGGGCGCGACGCTTGCTGCAGCCGCGACCGCGCTACGGGCGCAGAGATTTGATTCTTTTACCCTTCTCGCGCTCTCTGCGTAGCCTAATTATTGACTTTTTTGAAAAGTAAGTTAATGTGTCAATAACTTCGTGCACCAGTCATGTCAGTGACAACAGAGCCTTATGGGCCCCGGGGTACGAAGTGTCCTTTTTTTCACCCATACCACCACCAAGGGGAGTTACCAGTAATGAAGAGAGTGGCAACGCTACTCTCGGGATTCGTGCTTTTCATTGCCGTACTTGCGGCAATGAGCGCGCTTCCTGAGATCGCATCGGCTGAACCGCAGACCGCGCCTGAGGCGATCGGCGACGTGTTCCATTTCGATAGTGATGGGGCGTCCAGACGGACCCAAACCGCAATCGAAACCGAGATTCTGAACCGGGGTGCCTACAACGCTCCGGTGACGAACATCGACACCATGGAGGTTACGTCAACGACTAACCAGTCGGGGACATTCATCACCGCGGGTTCGACGAACATCGTCAATTCATCGACGTCCAGCATCTCAAGCACGGTCGGCGCCGGCAGCACCGGCGTGATCGTGTCGGTCGACAATGGTACGAACCAGGGCGTCTCGGGTCCTACGACCCAAGGAGCTCAGGCTCAAACCACCTCAACCTCAGGCGGCGGGGACTCGAACCTCAACGCTTCGGCCTCAACCCATCCATAAGGAGCAGTGATGAGACGATTAATTTCTCTTTTCACCGCAGCTGCGGTGGCGTTGTCGGCTGTCGGCATCGGTTCTCCAGCGTTCGCACGACCGCAAACGCAGGCTGAACCGTTCCTGGTCGGTCCCGGCATTCAAGGTATCCGAGGTCCATTCGACCCTGCCCTGCTCTGCCTGCGGGAAAATCTTCCCCCAGAGCAGAAACAGGTCGTGTACGGAGTGCTGACTGTCGGCGACAATACGCGCCGTGTGAACAGCGTGTCCGACTCGGGCATCGGCGGATTCTTGCCGGGCTACTACGACGACGCGCTCATCACGGCGCTCCGCACTGCCGGGGTCCGTGTCGCGGAGACGAGCCAGCCCTTCACCGTCATCAACCAGCAGATTCGGAATATCGCCCCGGCCGCACCCTATTACGGAGTGGCTCCCGCGGTCGCTATCATCGGCTCGTTCAACCGCTTCTCCGTCCTCCCGGGCGGCGGCGCGCGAATCAGCTGGGGCGGCATCTGGGGCGGTCACACCGAACATCGCTTCGCCTTCGGGCTCGATGCCCGCCTTGTCGGCATGGCGTTCAACTCGAACGTCCGCGCTGGTGAGGTCATCGACTCCTTCAGCCTGGGAACTCAGGTCGTCGGATTCGAGGACGGCGTCGGTATTACCCACTTCTTCGGCCCTCCAGGGTCGCAGCAACTGGTCGATGCCGAAATCGGACGCGACGGACGCGGCCCAATGCAGCACGTTGCTGCTGCAATGATGGGAGCAGTCGCCTATCTGGCCATTCGCTCCTACTCCCATTACACGGGGTGCGACGCGATGTACCTCTATTCGGCGCAGACGTCGGCGATCATACCGCTTACTGAGCTGCCGCCGCTTCAGCCGCTTCCGACGCCGCCCGTGCGGCCGCAGGCACCCCCTGCTCCCGCGCCAGCAGCAGCGCCAGTGCCGAGTGCGCCGGCGCCTGCAGCGTCTCTATCGCCCCCTGCCGGCCTTCCGCCGGTAGCGGCAAACGACGACAGTCCGGCCGCACGGCTTGGACTGCGTGGACGGCAGTAGCCGTTCAAAGGCCTTGCGCTTTCCGATAGGTGTGTGGTAAGGTCGAGACTTCGCGACTAGTGCAGAACGCCTCTCCCTTCGGGGAAGGACGCCCTGGACCGGTAACGAAAATTGCTTCGCACAGTGCACGCGAAGCGGTCGGCTCTGCTTGGATACAGGCGGGGTCGGGACTATCTGTGCATATTGAGGGGGCCACGTTGTGTGGATGCCCAGATCTTAAGGGAAATGACCATGAAGAAGATGCTTCTCGCCGGCGCTGCCGTGTTCGCTCTGTCCGCTTTCGCTGCCTCGGCCGCGAACGCCATGGAATTCGAAGTGAACACCGGCATCACCAGCGTCAGCCAAGACGCGCAGAACGCCGTCGTCCAGGCCAACCAGGCGGTCACCTCGACCAACGGTGAAGTCCGCGACAACAGCTCGTCGAAGTCGCTTTCGCTCGCCGGCCTGAACATGGCTGACATCGACCAGGAGGTGAACAACTCCGGGGCCGACGCCAGCCTGGATCTGAGCCTCAGCGGGAGCGCCAGCGCCAGCGCCTACAACAACGGCTACGAAGCCGCTTCGGGCGCCGCTTCGGGCGCGACGGGCGCCGGCCTCTTCACGCCGGCTTCCAACTACGCGTCCAACTACGCGTCCGCGGACGGGTGGCAGACGGGCGAAGCCGCCGCCGGCGCCTTCTCCGCGAACTTCCACCTGGACCTGCCTTCGGCCGAGACGGACCAGTCCGTCGTGGGCGTCAACCAGGTCATCCGCGGTCCGCTGCTGCAGACCAACTACGCGGCGGAAGCGAGCGGCCAGGTGGAGCAAGCCTCCACCGTGGGCTCGAGCGCTATCGCGCTCGGCGACAGCGCCACGGTGCGGGTGCGGGTCGGCGGCCACTAAGGCCAACGACAACATCTTCTAAGTCGAAGATGAAGACAGGGGGCCTCGCGGAAACGCGAGGCCCTTTTCTATATTTGGCGCTCACGTGCGGCAGATGATAAGTTAAGGAACGAAGGAGACGTGGCTATGAAGTGAGACGGGGTCTCACTTCATCCGCAGGGAGTGCCAAGAGGCACGAAGCCACGTCGACTGAGCGAAGCAATGGAGACGTGGCTGAGTGGTCGAAAGTACCTCACTGCTAACGAGGCGAGCTGTAAAAGGCTCCGAGGGTTCGAATCCCTCCGTCTCCGC
>CAYNNZ010000007.1:6141-47553 GCA_964398815.1 uncultured Candidatus Saccharibacteria bacterium | reverse complement strand
TATGAATTTGTGCGGCCAGCGCTGACCCGGCAGGAGGAGGGGCTCGTGATGCGCTATACGCTCGCTGCAGTCGTATTCTTCCTTATTGGCTTTGCCTATGGCATCGCCATTATGTATTACGCCAGCTGGGCAGTTGCCGCCTTCAATGGTCAGCTTGGGCTCGTGAACCTCTGGAATCTGGGCGGATTCCTTTCGTCCATTCTGGTCACTTCAGCGCTTTCGGGGGTTCTCTTTCAGTTCCCACTTATTATTTCGGCCGCTATCCGCTTTGGACTGGTAAGCCGAGAATTCTTCTTGCAAAAACGCCGTTTCGTTGTGGCAATAGTTATCATATTGGTCGCGTTGCTGCCGCCTACTGATGGCTTATCATTAATCGTAATGGCGGTGCCGCTCATAGGGCTGTACGAGCTGACCTTAGCCCTTTCGAGGACCCCTAAGGACAAGCGCGTACTGTTGGATGCGGCGTACAGCTAATTATTCATCATATTTTCATTATGTTTGGCATCGGCACCAAAGAAATAATCATCATCGCGATCGTGCTGCTCGTGTTGTTCGGTTCGCGTAAGATCCCAGAACTCGCACAGAGTCTCGTTGAATCCATCCGCACGCTTCGCAAGGCGTTTTCGAGCGATGACGGAAGCGCCATCGCAAAGAAGAAATAATCGAGTCGCGCGGTTCGTACTGTTAGGCGCGCTCGCATGCGCACTCCTTCCTATGGGTGCGTCTATTGCGTATGCCTACACGACCTACGCCCCGAACCAAGCAATCGTGCTTGGGGATTTTGTCTATGACGATGACTACATCGCGACCACGACCGACTGTACGATTTCCGTCTGGGCCCCCTATGGCACGCAGATAGTGAATGCGTCCTTGATGACGGCCGATGTAAATGGCTGGCACCACTACGCATTCTCTTCAAGTACCCAAGGTACGTGGCCCGCATCCATGTCCTGTGGCTCGAGCCTAAACGGCTCCTTGATTAAGGAAGACCTTACGTTTGTCATTGCTACCTCGTCCGCTCCCACGGCCTCAGAAATTTCCGCAGTCGTATCCGCTGACGTGAACGCGAATACTAATACACAAGTCAATAATGCCTCTACCTCTTTGTTCGCGCTTTTGCCGAACTCCATTTGGGCATTTTCAGGGAGGACCTTGACTTCATTCGGCACGCTCGTCGCTGACATTTGGGCAAACGGGACGCGCACACTCACGTCCGGTACCGCCATCGCGGCTGACATTTGGGCTGCTACGACCCGCACGCTCACCGGTGCAGGCCTCACGTCAGGAAGCCTCGCAACGCTCACCGATGTGCAAAATGCATCGTCGTCTGTCGTGACGCTCGTGAATGCCAATACGAATTCGACCGTCACCACTGCCAGCTCATCGCTTGCTGCGGTCGTGAACGCAAACACCAATTCGATTGTGGGCATCGCTTCGAGCTCGCTCTATGCGATGTTGCCGCCTGCGGTCTGGAACGTCGCCACCTCCACACTCGGTACCGCGGGGACCATTGGGCGTCACCTCGTATTTACACTTGATGCACCAATCTCCGGCATCGTCGCGAGCGGGGGAGCTCTTACCGCGGCTGATGTCTGGACCTACGGAACTCGCACACTCACGGGAGCAGGCCTGACTTCCGGCTCGCTCGCAACACTCTCTGATGTGCAGACCGCATCGTCTTCTCTTAATTCCGCAATTAGCGCGAGCCAGACCGCAGTTAACTCGAATACGAACTCGACAGTCCTTGCGGCATCCACGTCGCTTGCATCGAATATAAATACGAATACCAATCTCCAGATTCTCACTGCATCGACCTCGCTTGGTTCAACCCTTACGGTACTCGCGTCCTCTATAACGAACGTACCAACTGCCGTGTGGGCCGCAGGAACACGCTCGCTCACGACATTTGGCACCCTCGCCTCGGACGTGTGGGCAAATGGCACGCGAACCCTTACCGGAGCAGGGCTCTCATCAGGCTCACTTGCAACGCTGTCCGACGTCCAGACCGCTACCTCATCGCTTAACTCCGCAATCTCTGCAAGCCAGACGGCGATTAACGCAAATACAAACAGTGCGGTGCTCGCCGCATCAAGTTCTGTTGGCTCGCTCGTGACGAACGCCTCCACCTCGCTCTCTGCACAAATCCTGAACGTGCCTGCGCTCGTATGGGCATCAGGAACACGCACCCTCACGAGCTTCGGTACGCTCGCGGCTGATGTATGGCTGAACGGTACTCGCACACTTACTGGCGCCGGCCTCACGTCAGGCTCACTCGCGACCTACTCTGACGTGAATACGGGCACCAGCACGCTTGCGACAGCAGTGAATGGCAACACGAACTCGCAGATTGCGACGCTTTCTGGCACGGTGACCACCGCATCGTCATCGCTAGCTGCGGTTATCAATGCAAACACGAATCTCCAGGTCCTTACCGCCTCCACATCGCTTGGCTCGACGCTTTCGGTACTCGCAACTTCTGTAACTGGCATACCTGCGGCGGTGTGGGCATCAGGAACACGAACCCTCACTGGATTCGGCACCCTTGCGGCTGATGTTTGGAATAACGGCACGAGAACACTCACTGGCGCAGGACTTTCATCTGGCTCGCTTGCAACGCTCACCGATGTACAAAATGCATCGTCCTCGGTCGTGACGCTCGTGAACGCGAATACGAACTCAACCGTCACGACCGCAAGCAGCTCGCTTGGGGCAGTCATCAATGGGAATACCAATAGCGCCGTTCTTGCGGCCTCCAGTTCAATTGGTTCTCTTATCGGAAACGCCTCCACCTCGCTCTCTGCGCAAATCCTGAACGTGCCTGCTCAGGTGTGGGCGAATGGCACGCGCTCGCTTACAAGCTTCGGTACCCTTGCGGCTGATGTATGGCTGAATGGAACTCGTACCTTGACCGGGGCAGGACTCTCCGCCGGCTCGCTCGCCACACTGTCTGATGTGCAGACGGCGACCTCATCACTCGGCTCTGCTATCACCGCGAGCCAGACCGCGATTAACGCGAACACCAACAGCACCATTACGACCGCGTCCTCTTCGCTCGCAGCTGTAGTAAACGCAAACACTAATTCAATCGTCGGAACTGCATCGAGCTCACTCTACGCAACACTTCCTGCCGCAGTATGGAATGTGGCCACCACGACGCTGGGAGCGGCTGGAACTATCGGAAAGCACTTGGTATTCACGCTTGATGCGCCCATATCGAGCATTGTTGCAAGCGGGGGAGCGCTTACCGCCTCTGACGTTTGGAACTATGGCACCCGCACCCTTACCGGAGCAGGCCTGACCTCGGGTTCTCTCGCAACGCTCTCGGACGTGCAGACGGCTAGCTCGTCGCTTAACTCCGCAATTAGTGCGAGCCAGACAGCAGTGAACGCGAATACCAACTCCATTGTTGGCACAGCCTCAACATCGCTTGCGACCGTGATAAACGCGAACACCAATCTGCAGGTGCTGACCGCCTCAACGTCGCTCGGCTCGACCCTATCTGTGCTTGCAACCTCAGTCACTGGTATCCCAGCTGCGGTATGGGCATCGGGAACACGTTCGCTCACCACCTTCGGCACGCTCGCAGCTGATGTGTGGACGAATGGTACAAGGACGCTTACCGGCGCCGGACTCTCGAGTGGGTCACTCGCAACGTTGTCTGATGTGCAGAGCGCAACTTCCTCCGTCGCTACGGTCGTAAACGGAAACACGAACTCGCAGATTGCGACGCTTTCGGGCACGGTGACGACTGCGTCTACATCACTCGCCACGGTTATTAACGCAAATACGAATGCGCAGGTATTGAATGCGTCTACGTCGCTCGGCTCAACCCTCACCTCGATTGCGTCATCTGTAACAGGAATACCGAGCGCCGTCTGGGCCGCAGGAACGCGTTCCCTCACGACATTTGGCACCCTCGCTTCAGATGTGTGGGCAAATGGAACAAGGACGCTTACGGGAGCAGGTCTCTCATCAGGTTCTCTTGCAACACTGTCTGACGTCCAGACCGCCACTTCATCGCTTGGCTCTGCTATCACGGCGAGCCAGACTGCCATAAATTCAAATACCAATACGACAATTGGCACCGCTTCGTCGTCACTTGCCGCGGTCATCAACGCCAATACCAATTCGGGCATAGGCGCAGCCTCAAGCTCAATCGGCTCGCTCATAGGCAATGCCTCCACCTCGCTTTCGGCTCAAATCCTGAACGTACCGGCGCTCGTATGGGCAAACGGCACCCGCTCGCTTACAACCTTCGGAACACTCGCAGCTGATGTATGGAGCTCTGCGACACGCACACTCACGGGCGCAGGTCTCTCCGCGGGCTCACTCGCGACACTCTCGGATGTCCAGACCGCTACCTCATCGCTTAACTCCGCAATCTCTGCAAGCCAGACGGCGATTAATGCGAACACGAACGCAACTATCGCGACTGCATCCTCCTCGCTTGCCGCGGTCGTGAACGCGAACACCAATACCCAGGTCACTAATGCATCGACGTCACTCTATGCGCTTCTACCGGCAGCGGTCTGGAATGTCGCAACAACGACTCTCGGTGCTGCTGGCACCATCGGACGTCACCTCGTGTTTACGCTCGACGCGCCTATCTCCGGAATCGTCGCTTCGGGTGGCGGACTCACTGCATCCGATGTCTGGAACTATGGCACTCGAACCCTCACGGGAGCAGGACTTACATCGGGTAGTCTCGCACTTCAGTCTGACGTGACGACCGCTTCGAGTTCTCTCGGTTCTGCAATCACGGCAAGCCAGACGGCGATTAATGCAAACACCAATTCAACCATCAACACCGCGACGGCAACGCTTGCAACAAATATAAATACGAATACGAATGCACAGGTCCTCAATGCATCAACCTCGCTTGGTTCGACCCTATCGACCATCGTGACTTCCATCACAAGCATTCCGACAAACGTATGGGCAGCAGGGACTCGCACCCTCACCGGATTCGGAACGCTTGCAGCTGATGTATGGCTGAACGGAACCCGTACCTTGACCGGGGCAGGACTCTCCGCCGGCTCGCTCGCAACACTGTCTGACGTGCAGACGGCGACTTCGTCGCTCGCCGCGGTCATAAACGCGAACACCAATACCATCGTCGGTAACGCATCTACGTCGCTTGGAGCGGCGATAGCAGGGAAGGCGACCCTTACGAACCAGCAGGCAGGATGGACCGTCTCGATGTCTGACTTTGGCTCCTTGCTTGCCGGCACTACCTACCGCACACGCGTAACGGTCCTCAACTATCAGAGCCAGCCGACCGACCCGGCGTCAGCCCCAGCAATCACCATCTATGACTCAAGTCGTAACGTCGTGGTGTCGAATGTCTCTATGACGCATACCGCAACGGGAGTCTACGACTACACGTACACCACCTCCTCAAGTGCAGCTGAAGGTGCGTGGGAATCAAGTGTCTCGACTCAGGTCGAAAGCGGTAAGACCATTACCACCACCGACTACTGGCAGGTGACGAGCGCGCCGGCACAGGTGCTCATCCAGAGCATGGACTCCACAACGACGCCTAATATCGGCGCAAATGTGCGCATCACGAACGAAGGCTCTGTTGATTACGAGTACCACTACGAATGGTGCGTGGTAACGACCGTAGGCAACCAGTGCGGTGGTGGTAACGATACCTACTACGCATCAGCTTCGAAGCTCATACACCCAGGCGAGAACTTCGACACCGTACTTACTGCAACCGTTCCCGCAGAAGGCCAGTACTACTTCAAGACCGTGGTGTACTTCGGCAGTCAGGCTTCAGGAGCGTCGCGCCAGTTCGACACAGCTGGATATGTCGCGCCGTCTGGTGGTAGCGGCGGCTCCGGCGGCGGAGGTGGGGGAGGAGGCGGCTCTGCACCGAGCCCGACCGCAGGAGGCGCGCTTATAGGCGACCTGAACCTTGACGGTAAGGTGAGCGGTGTCGACTTCTCCATCCTTCTTGCCTACTGGAAGAGCTCCTATCCGTTCAAGAACACGCTCGTCGACCTAAACGGCGACCATAAGGTCGACGCGGTGGACTTCTCCATCCTGCTCTTCCACTGGGGCTCGCATATATAACCTATGAAAACCTTCCGCTTCATTCCTCTACTCGCCCTCTCGCTCATTGCATCGCCGCTCTATGCTGCGAGCGTAACCCTTACTGCAGAGGGAGCACGCCCTGGCGATACATTCTCAATTCCAGTCACGGCAGATGTGGGTGCAGAAAAGGTGAATGTGGTCGAAGGACTTGTCGCGATTCCGGAAGGAATAATCGTCGATAGCGTATCGACAGCTGGAAGCGCACTCGTACTGTGGCCGCGCCAACCAGCGTATGTGGTAGCAGATAAAGCAGTGGAGTTCACGGGCGGTGTACCTGGCTCACTGCCATCGCACGCGCTTCTATTCACTATCCGCGCACACGCAGAGCACCCGGGGACCTATACGCTTTCACCCAGCGAATTTGCCGCATACCGCAATGATGGAAAGGGGACACGGGTCACCCTTGCTGAAACGGCTCTGACGATCGATATAGCAGATGACTCAAAGCCAACAGGGAAGATGGCTACTGAGCCCGTAGCGAAATCGATCCTTATTGCAGACCTTGGCCGTGACGCCTCGCTCTTCGATGGTAAGTACTTCGTATCGTTCTACGGCGGAGATAATGGCCGCGGTGTCGACCACTACGTCGTGCAGGAAGGGTGGTGGAGCAGAGCAGTAGTTGCAGACCGCTACTACGTCCTGAAGGACCAGGGGCAGGGGAGTAGCGTCCATATCACTGCCGTAAACACGGATGGCTCGATACAGTCGACCACCCTGCCCGCTGCGCACCCATGGACTGAACGACTTACTTTGCTTGTCGCGTTTGTCGTGCTTGCTGCATTTCTTGCAGGAATGGTTCGATTCATTCGTAAACCATGATGCGGTATCGACTCATTCTGATGGGACTGTTCGCTCTTCTGCCGCTTGGTGCGAGCGCGGCAACTCTTTCAGTTGTTCCTTCTGCAACTTCAATTTCAACCGGGAATATAGTCACGGTCCGCATCGTCACGAACACCTCTGGAGTCGCCATTAACGAGGCTGGTGGGACACTGCAATTTCCAAGTGACCTTCTGGATGTCGTGTCCGTAAGCAAGGGTGGCTCGGTATTCACCCTCTGGGTAGAAGAGCCGGCGTACTCGAACGGTGCGGGTACCGTTACTTTTGACGGTGGTCTTCCGAATCCAGGCTTTACGGGAGCCGGCACAGTCCTCACGGTGACCTTTCATGCAAAGCGTGCCGGTTCTGCCTCTATATCGCTGCGTGATGCGGCCGTGCGTGCAAACGACGGCCTTGGCACGGATGTACTTACGGGAGCGGGCGGCACAACACTTTCCATTGCAGACACCGCAGCACCGGCGCCTACACCGACCCAACCACAGCCGGCTCCGGCAGCACCGGCACCTGTCGTCGCGACCGGTCCGAATGCAATAACGAACCTCGTTTCAAGCACTCATCCTGACCAGAACCTTTGGTACAGCGACCCAAATCCGCGTCTGTCATGGACCCTTCCTGAAGGCGCGACCGCGATACAGACCATAGTCGGCAGCACCACGAGCGTCACGCCGTCGGTGACCTACCAGCCTGCAATCAGTGAGAAGCAGATTAAGGAACTAGTGGATGGCATCGCATACTTCAATCTGCGTGCGAAGACTGCACGTGGCTGGGGACCCGTATCGAGTTTCAAGCTCAAAATCGACGCGACGCCGCCAACGCTCGGCAATCCGGAATTTTCCTATGACCTGATTCGCCGTCAGTTAGTTATTACAAATATCGATGCGAAGGATAGTGCCTCCGGTCTCGCAAAGCTTGAGCTCGTCATAGACGACGGTGAGCCACTTATCATTCGACCAGAGGAAATCGTAAATGGTACCTACCGTCACGACTTTAAAACAGCGGGGGAGCCGACTCTCCTTTCGGCCGCAATAACCGCTCTTCCGTCTACCGGCGGAACCCACTCGGCAGCACTTACTGCGTATGACCAGGCAAACAACAAGACGACTGCTACAGGCGCGTTCGTCGTACCGGTCGCTCTCATTAATCAGACTCTATTCTCAATCGGCAGTCTGCCAGTGACTTTGCTCGCCTTCATCATCTTCGTCCTCCTCGTCATGCTCGCATCGGTCGCCGCAGCCGGATATGCGTGGTATAGGCTTCTGACTGCAAAGAAGTCGACACGCACGCGTTCCGCTCGCCGCGAGCAAGTGGTACATCGCGCGCTCTCCATGTTCCGCACGGACCTTGAGCGTCACCTGAAGACCATTGAGCAAGCAAGTGCAGACCGCAAACTGACGCCGGAAGAAAAGCGCCTGCGCGATGACCTCACCGAGAACCTAACGGACCTCGAGCGTTACCTCAAGAAGGAATTCAAGAAGTTTGATATCTAGTTGATCTGAATCGGACTCTCGATGCCGCTTTCAGCGCGCGAAGCGTCTATTTCGCCGTACTGCTTCTCATAGGCTGCGACCTGCTCCGTAAGCATCTTCGTGAGTACCTTTGCAGCCTCCGGAAGAAGGATAAAGCCGTGATACGCATCGCCTGTGCGAAAGCCCATGTTGAACACCTTGTCCGAGTAATTCATCGAAATCTGATCTGCCATCAGTCTCGGTATTTTGTTGAAGTCCATATCTACCTACTATAGACCCATACACGTGAATTTGCGCTTCCCTCGTCAAACTACGGCCCACTTTATGAATATCTCGGATGAACTAGCAGCCGGCGGGGAAGCGGTGGGGGAGTACTCCCCTGCCGAATCTCGGCTAAACCGGGGAAGTGGCCGAGATAGGATATCTAGAAAATACAACAAATGTGTGGGGAAGTGCGAGTCATGCGTAGCAGGACGAGCACAAAGGAGATTCTTGCGCCGTAGGGAAGTGAAGGATGCAAAATCTCCGCGATCTTTTACGCATGGCCCAGCCCCTGGGCCGATGTGCGTAAAAGATATATTGTGCGCACTTTATATATCTTCAGGGCTACCGTCATATAAGGCTCCGGAACCCAAACTTCGACTCCTCTCTCCCCTATCAAGGTGGTCAATATATTTGTCCGACCAGCCGGTCGACCTTTCTCTATAAATATCTTTCAAAAACATTTTTTAACCCCTTCCCCGATTTGGCAAAAAAGTAGGAAAGGGGACCGATTGAGCCAAATGAAAGGGGGCCCTTTCGGACCCCCCTTAGTTCACTTCCCTACTGCCTTGCCCGATTATCCTGTGCGTCGATAGACGTTAAGCCGGCGGGTGGCATTGAGGCGATAGTGGCACTCGTCGAGATATTTCTCGAGCCCATTCATATCCTTTGGCCTCATGGCCGCGAGATAGTCATCGAGCGATTCGAACTCGAACACTTCGTCGTAATGGAGTTCGTCCACCAGCTTGAGTCCCCGATGCGTGCGCATAGCTTCGTATGCACAGAGCTTCGCGACACGTTCGTCGTCCGTGCGTGACTTGAAACGGAGTTCGGCTTCATACAACGTGCCGTCAACGCCGGGTTCGAAGAAGGCGATTTCCCCTTCGCTCGTCACGAAGCGCAGGGCCTGGTCGATAGCTGCGTGCATATCAAGCCTGCGATAGTGATGGAGCGAGAACGAAAAGACGGCAGCCTCGAAGGTATTGTCCTCCACCTGAAGGTCGAAGACTGAGTTATTTGCGAAGACTGCTCTCCGAAGCACGAACTCATTCTCTCGAGCCCGCTCCCTCGCCTTGCGCACCGCGTTCGGATTGTCGTCGATGGCGAGTACACAGGCGCCAGCCTCTGACAGCTGCAGGGTACGGAAACCGCTGCCGCACCCGATTTCGAGCAGATAGGTCTCAGGAAGGGTCATCAAGTTCCCGAGGTATTCGATGTACTTATCGTCGTGGCGGCGCATGGCCCCTCCGTGGTGGCTAGCAAGTGTATGGGAACATTCCCCTGCCGCGAGTATACCCAATTCCCCTCCCCTGCCTAGTCCAGATCGGCAAGCCACTCAGCAATCGCCGCAGCGGTTTCTTTAGGTGTTTTCTTACTGGTTTCAAGCAGCGCGTAGTCAAACTCCCGAGCGTCGTTCGCAAACTGTCCTGAGATATAGATGTTGTCCTCGGTAAATTTTTCAACGGTTTTGCCAGTCGTACGCTGCAATTCTTCCAAATCTTCGGGAGTGACGTATCGGGCAGCGATTCGCGCAGTGAGCGCTTCAGCATCGGCCACGAGCACACAAACGCTCACCGGAATTTCCATTCGCTCTGCAAATTCGTGAATCTCCTTCGGCTTTGCATACCCGCAGATGATGGTTGTGACATTCTTCGCGCTATTGGTCCTGCCGACATCGAGCCAGTGAACCGTTTCTGATTCTCTCCATTCCCTATCCGCGCTGGTAGGCACTCCGCGCTCATCAAAATCACGCACGTCTGCCTTCGGCAGCAATTCCTGCAGATGCGGAATTACGGTGGTCTTCCCCACCCCGTTTACTCCCGTTACGAAAACAATGTGAGCGCTCATTAGCACTTAACTACTGACTGGATGTAGTCGTAGGCCTCATCCACCGTATCAACGACACGGAACAGTTCGAAGTCCGCCTCATCAATCGCCTTATGCTCTTCAAACAGCTTGTGACGGAAGAACTCTACGAGCGGCGCCCAGTATTCTTTCCCGTAGAGGACGATAGGCACCTTCCGTATCTTCTTAGTCTGTACGAGGGTAAGAATTTCCGTAAACTCATCGAGCGTGCCGAATCCTCCTGGGAAATAAATGTAGACCTCACTTGCAAATGCGAGCATCACTTTGCGCACAAAGAAATGGTCGAAGGTAACTGAGTCGGTGAGATACGCATTCACCCCCGGACTCGACTCAAGCCTGATATTGAGGCCGATAGATGCGCCCCCCGCTTCAAAGGCTCCCTTATTGGCTGCCTGCATGATGCCGGCATTCCCTCCCGTCATAACGGCGTACCCCGCCTTCGCAAGACGACCGGCGAGAGCCTCTGCGTCATCATAGAAATTCTGCTCAAAGGTCGCGCGAGCGGTACCAAAAAAAGTTGCCGCAAGGCCGTACTTACGTAACACCTCGAAGCCTTCCACAAACTCGCTCATTATCTTGAACACGCGCCACGATTCTATCTGCTGCGGTTTACACACCAGCGGCTCAGGATTCTCCGGCACGTCGGTCTTCCCTTCCTCGATGGCACGCGTAAGAACCGTGCCCATCTGGCGATGCTTTTCATCGGGATTCGCAGAGACACTCGCCGATGGTGTAGGGATCTCCGTCGTTGGAGTGGTAATCAACGGCTCATGCACTTCCTTATCAATTTCTGCGGTGAGCGCATCGAGGTCTACGGGGTGTACCGGTTCATCAGCCATATTAAAAAGGTAGAGGGAATGACGTAAATTCAGGAACGATACTTCGATTATACGCTATGCGCGCGATGACTTCGGCATGACAGAGCGCGCCCGTGAGCGCATTATGTGGCTTTGGCTCTTCCGGAATGCCGACATACCGGAGTGCGTAGTCGAGATTGATATCAGAGTGTTTGCTCTCGTTGAGTGGTGGCGTCAGTCCCCGCTCCGTCATATGCAGCCAGACGAGCGTGTGCGTATCTATGGTCCGCTTCCCGAAGGGACAATCGAGACTGGCGCGGTGACACGCAGCCTGCACGTATTCCAAATCAAAAGAGACATTCTGTGCTGCCAGTATGCGGTTCTGTGGCTTGTCGGTCGCCCACGCCACGAATGCAGCAGCCAATTGAGCCTCCGTCATTTTTGACGGGTCCTCAATCTGCTCGCGCGTGAAGCCATTAATTGCCAGTGCCTCATCAGTCACGTGCGCGCCATCCCATATGCGACATTCTTCGTAGAACCGGTTCTGCGGGTCATCGAGGTCAATGGCGCCGAGCGAGAGTATGGAACCAGTCGAAGGCACAAGGCCGGTAGATTCAACGTCGAGGACAATCATGAATGTATAGGACCCATCATACTCATAGTCCGGGGCAATTAGCGGCGGGAGTGAGTCCCGCAGCCTGCGCATCCTCTACGGTGGCGAACCAAACCCTGTTCTCCTCCTTTATGCGCTTAGCACCGCTACAGGTCGGGAGGTAGTACCGGGTACCGTTCTTGGAAGCCATATACTTCCCTGCCGCCGGCGTCACGACCGTGCCTGGCGAGACCACCTTAATAGGGGCGGGACTGGCTGCCCGTACAGCGGGGGCCCGGACAGCGGCGGCCGGGAGGGTCGCGGCTGAGGTGGTCGAGACATCCTCTATCCAGAATCCCTTGTCTGGGGCGACTGCTCCCCCACCCCGGCCGGTTAGGTAGCCTAGCCCGAAGGAGGCGGAGGACGCGAGGAGGACGACCAGCACCACCAGGACGTCCTTGGGTATCCCGGAAAGGGCCTTATTGCTCGTTTCCCGCATCTGCGCTATAGTCATTTCACTCTAAAGAATAGCATTTATGGCAAGTACTAAAGCCGGCGGATCAGCAAAAAACCTAAATACTTCAAACCCGAAATACCTCGGGGTGAAGCTTTCTGATGGCCAGGCAGCTCGTCCGGGCATGGTTATCGTCCGCCAGCGCGGCACGAAGATTGACGCAGGCAAGAACGTAAAGGTCGGCAAAGACCACACGCTCTATTCCATGATTTCCGGCACCGTGACCTTCACCGAGCGCCGCAAGACCAGCTTCGACGGCAGCGTCCATCGCAAGAAGGTCGTCTCAGTCATCTAACGAAAGACCGCCCTTGGGCGGTTTTTTCGTTCCTGTACTTTATAGGAAGGCATGGTACTGTCCTGTCGGGACGGCATATCACATGCCGATTCTTCTTTAAGGGGGACTACCACTCATGAAGGGACTGCTTCTTGCGGCCTGTGCCGCTTTCTGCCTCTACGCGGGTACTGCTCATGCGGACCCCACCTGTGCCGAACGGCTCACCCGGGCCGGCATGGACCCCGCTCATCTCATCGCGGGCGTTGGTCATGAGTTCGAAGGTAGCACACTGGTACCCCAGTCAGGCGACACCGCTGAGACCGTCTGTGCTCGCTTCGATCGCGACCATGCGGAGCTTGTGCGGGCGAATGCGACCATCCGAACTCTGCGGGCCCAAAATCAGGCCGCGGATGACCTCATTCACTCGTTCCGGACTGACCCGCTAAAGCTCCATGCCTATATGGGCTGGGCCATTGCGGTGTTCTCCTCTGGAGCACTCATCGCCGTGCTCTGCCTCTGGATCGGCACGGGAGTCGGCGGCCGGCGGCGTTAGAACCGACGCCATGAAGAAAACGACCAAGGGCCGCGCGACTAATCGCGCGGCCCTTTCTGCATGAGTCGCTACCTACTCAGCGACGATATCAACCAAAATCTTGCCGAAGCCCTCACCCGATGCGACAGCAACCTCGTGAGTTCCAAGTTCCTTAATCGGCTTCTCGAGATGAATCGCTTCCTTGGGAAGCTGGGACGCCTCAGCGATTTCGTCTGCACCAACTCCGTCGTACAGATGACCCTGCTCGTTCGCTTTTTTCGTAATCGTGACTTTTCCGTCAGCGAGAGCAGCAATGCGCTCCTCGATAAGCTTCTGCTCCACTTCGCGAGATGCCGCTACCTGCTTCAGCTTGCCCTCTGCCATTTTCACATTCGCTCCGTTTGCAGGGACTGCAAGCTTGCGAGGAAACAGGAAGTTCAAAGCGTGTCCGTCGGACACCTCAATCGTCGAATGGGCACGGCCCATGTCGCGCACGTCTTTCGTAAGGATGACTTTCATAGTGCGTACATCCTAGCGTTTCTGGGGTCCGGACGCAACCGCGCATGCTTGACTTTTATATAAAAGTTGTTATTCTAATTCCGAAGTGCGCTTGCACATTCAATTCCCCATCCCTTAGAACTCGAAGGAGCTTCTCGTGGCAGTGTCTCTCAAGACCATCATCATTACGGCCGGCGTCGCGTCGGTCCTCTCCTGGGGCATCACCTCAGTGCTGGCCAGCAATGCCCGCTACCACGACCGTCAGGACGCGATCGAGCAGGGCTACCGTATCGCGAGCGATTCGGTCGTGCACGCGCGCTGCCAGGAGCGCCCTAGCCATCTCTGTCAGGCGTTCGTGCTGATTGAACGCCGGGGACGCGATAACACCGTCGACTACGTCGACACCTATCGCATCCGCGGCGGCCCAGTCGAGCGGCGTCGCTACGACGTCACCGAGCGCAGCTGGCTCCCCGCTGACTGCACCGCATTCACGCCCTCGACCTACTGGCCGAACTCCGCAGCCGCCGGACCTTCCGGTGCAACCTGCACGTGGGTGTGGCCGGAGGACCCGCGCTATCAGCGTCTCCTCCAAGACTTCTAATGGGATACGAATTGCTGCAGTCTGCAAGAAAAGGCAGACTCCACCAGTTCGATATGCCGAAGGCGGACGCATTGCAGCGTCCGCCTTTTCTTTTACTTACCAGTGGTGAGGAACTCCACCGCTCTATCCTTCTGTGGGTCCTTGCCTGCGGTGAAATCCGCCTGCGTGCGCTCTACCTTTATATCTGCAGTGAGTCCGCCATCGCTAATAGAACGACCCTTCGGGGTGAGCCATCGTGCGACCGTAATCTTAAGTGAGCCACCATCGACATCCACCAGTTCCTGCACAGAACCCTTACCGAACGAGCGTGTGCCGATAAGCGTCGCCTTATCGTTATCCTGGAGCGCGCCTGCGAGAATTTCAGAAGCAGAGGCAGAACCCTGGTCGATGAGCACAGCGATCTTCGTACCCTCCGGCAAACCTCCCTGCCCAGGACTACGATGCACGATGTTTTCGCGCTTGCCCTTGTAGTCTTCGGTCACCACCGCACCACCCTTCGGAAGAAAGAAGCCGGCGATATATGCAGCCTGATCAAGATAACCTCCCGGATTGCCGCGTAGGTCGACAATGAGCTTCTTTGAGCCCGATTTCTGGAATTCCTGGAATGCCGCTTTGAACTGCGCGCCCGAACTTTCCGTGAACTGATAGAGCGCAATGTAGTAGACGCCGGTCTTAGCATCGTAGGAATTCTCTATGGTCGGTACCTGTATCGTGTCGCGCGTCACTTTAATTTCCAGCGGCTTTCCATCACGTGCGATGGTAAACGTGACCGTCGAACCCTTTGGTCCGCGAATCTTTGTGACCGCCTCATCGGTCGAAAGTCCCTCTGTGGACTTGCCATCAATCGCAAGAATGAGGTCACCTGAGCGAATACCTGCCTGCATTGCGGGTGTTCCCTTGAGTGGCGCAATGACGGTGAGAATCTTGTCCTTATTCACCCCGATTTCCATACCGACACCACTGAAGTTTCCGGACACATCCTCTTGAAATTCCTTCGCTTCCTTCGGCGGGAAGAAAACGGTGTACGGGTCGCCGTAGGAGGCCGTGAGACCAACAATTGCACCCCACATCTTCCCCTTATTGTCTGGGATGGTGCTTGATGCATGCGTCTGCACGAATCGGGAATTCAACACATTCCATACTTTCCAGAAGTCAGCGAGGTTTGCATCCTGCGCCGGCGTTGCATCAAGTCCATCACCGAGGAGCGGGATGCCGGCGAGCGGGTTCGTCCCTGAACCGGCAGCTGAAACGCCAAGACCGCCGACGAATCCAATTGCAAGGACAAGCGCAAATGCGACGCCGAGTCGAAGTAGTTTCGCAAATGAGTGACGCTGACTCCGATGTACCGGCGCGTCGTGATGTACCTCCTCTTCCATGACCGAGAGTATATCACGCACGTTCTATCCACTTTTTCGTGAGTAATCGCAAAGAAAGGAAGTAATTCGAACGTATACTGAGTAGCAATGGTTACTCGGCATGTACGAGGAAAAGTAACGTGGGTTGATTTGGAATCTCCTTCGCATGAGGAGCTGAATGCGGTAATGGAGGAGTTCGGAATCGATGAGCGTATAGAGGAGGAAATAATCGCGCCTACCAATTACCCGATTGCCATCTCCTTCCCGAAATATCAGTACCTCATCCTCCACTTCCCTGCGTCGGACCCGGCAAGCGGCACAAAGAATCAGGAAATTGACTTCATTGTCGGCAAGCAGTTTATTATTACCGCTCGCTACGAGGTTATCGATAGTATCCATAACCTGCATCACATATTCGAAGCAGAAGAGCTGCTTGGCCTTCCCCGCCCCACCGCACGAGCCGATGAATTGCTCGGCCGCCTCCTGCGTCGCCTCTACGGTGCGATACGCGAGGAGATGGAACATGCAGCGCGCACGCTCGACCGAATCGAGCACGATATGTTTTCCGGAAAAGAACGCGCCACGGTGAATGCCATCTCGGATGTAGGTCGTGTGTTACTACGCTTCCAAACGACGCTTTCTCGACACGAGGAGCCACTTAATGCATTCCTGCGTGAGTTGTCCTCGCCGGCCTTCTTCGGGAAGGACTTTAAGGATGATGCCGCACACATCGAGGGCGAGCGCGACCATGTCGCTGACCTCGTCCGCTCCTACCGCGCCGCCGCAACAGAGCTGCGCGCAACCAATGACTCGCTCCTGAATGCGTCCCAAAACGAAATAATGAAGCGCATTACAACGCTCGCCTTCCTGGGACTCCCTATTACGGTTGTTGCTTCGCTCTTTGGCATGAATGTCGAGGCGCAGCCATTCGACGGTGCGCCATTCGAGTTCTGGATTATTACCGGTCTCGGGGTTCTTGCGACCATCGTCATCTACATCGTCTTTAAATTCAAAAAGTGGCTCTAAATGCTACAGTTACCCTATGTGGCCCTTCGCCCGAAAGAAGCCGAGCGTATCCGCCGCGCCCCTGTTTTTCACCAATACCCTTTCCGGAAAGAAGGAGTTATTTGCACCGCTTAAGCCAGGTGTAGTCTCCTTGTACTCCTGCGGTCCTACCGTGTATGGCCCGCAACATATCGGGAACATGCGCGCTGCCCTGTTTGCTGACACCGTCGCGCGCGTACTCGCCGCCGCCGGCTACCACGTCCGGCGTGTCATTAACATCACGGATGTCGGCCACCTCGTGGGCGATGGTGATGAGGGCGAGGACAAGATGGCGGTCGGTGCGAAACGCGAGAAAGTATCGCCAAAGGAAATTGCTGACCGCTACACTGCGCTCTATCAGGACGACCTACGTGCGCTCAACATAGACACGAGTGACATCCTCTTCCCACACGCGAGCGAGTACATCAAGGAGCAGATTGCGATGGTGTCTGAGCTTGAAAAGAAGGGCTATGCATATAAGACGACTGACGGTGTGTATTTCGATACGAGTAAATTCCCGAATTACGGGAAGTTGGGCGGCGTCGCGGAGGTGAAACTCATGGGCGGCGCACGCATAAAGATGGATGGCGGTAAGAAGAACCTTCATGACTTCGCACTCTGGCGCAATGCAAAGCCAGGTGACCTCCAGCAATGGCCATCTCCGTGGGGTTCCGGGAATCCTGGATGGCACATCGAATGCTCCGCGATGATACGCGCCGTGCTCGGGAATGAAATCGACATCCACACGGGCGGCATGGACCACATCCCGGTCCACCACAACAACGAAATCGCTCAGTCGGAAGCAGCGAATGGCCGACCACTCGCACGCTATTGGCTCCACGAGGCGTTCATAAATATCAATGATGAAAAGATATCCAAATCGCTCGGCAATGAATACTTCGTCAGCGATGTAATCGCTCACGGACACCACCCGCTCGCGCTCCGCTATTTTTACTATCAGGCATCCTTCCGCTCGCCTATTAACTTTACCTGGGAGGCACTCGCCGCAGCAGATGAAGCGCTCACGCGCCTCTGGCGACTGGCTGGCACAGTACTTTCCGAAGCGAAAGGCAAATCTGCAGATTCAGATACCGCACGTCGCATGACCGCGCTGCTGCGGGATGACCTCTCAACACCGGCAGCCATTGCGCTCCTGTGGGAGACACTTCGCGGCGACACCCTGTCTGCCCGAGAGAAGGTCGGCGTGCTCGAAGCAGCCGACCACGTGCTCGGTCTTATGCTCCTTACTCCTCCAGAGGTCGGAGGTCCCGTTGCGACTGAAGACCTCCCTGAAGAGGTGCAGATGTTGATACTGGAGCGCGACAAGGCCCGAGGAGCTAGGAATTTCAAGGTTTCAGACGAAATACGCGAGGAACTTGAATACCGGGGATATCGTGTTGATGACACTGCGTCTGGCACGGTAGTCACTCCTGAGCCGCGTTGATACAATCAGGGGAATGGCTGACGACCCCGTCCTTCGCGTACCTCCACAAAGTCTCGAATCCGAGCGTGCGCTTCTGGGCGCCCTCCTTCTCAAGCCTGAAGTCATTCACGACATCTCAGACACCGTGAAGTCAGATTCATTCTATGCAGAAAAGCATCGAATGATTTTCGAGGCGATGCGCGAGCTCACTGAGCGCAGTGAGCCTATCGATATCATTTCCCTTTCCGAACGCCTGAACGCCAACGGCACCCTCGAGCGTATTGGTGGCCGCGCCTATATCGCAGAACTCGCAGGCTCAGCGCCCGCACCAGGCAATTACGCCCACTATGCAGACCTCGTGTCGCGCAAGCACATCATGCGCTCGCTTATCGATGCGTCGTACGAAATCACAGAGGCAGCATTCGATGAAGCACAGGATGTGGTGAATGTGCTCGATGAGGCAGAGAAGAAAATCATGGCCATTGGGAACGCCTCTGCATCTCATCGTTTCATTGCCGTCTCTGAGAAAGTGGAGGATGCCTGGGAACGCATTGAAAGCCTTTCGAAGAATCAGGATGCGATTCGCGGAGTTCCGACTGGATTCCCAGACCTCGACAGTCTCCTTTCCGGCCTCCATAAGTCTGACCTCATCATCCTCGCCGCTCGCCCATCGGTCGGTAAGTCATCTCTCATGCTCGATATCGCGCGTAATGCGGCGGTGAAGCACAACATCCCGGTAGGTATCTTCTCTCTTGAAATGAGTTCGGAGCAATTGGTCGATCGTATGCTCTCGGCTGAGTCCTATATCAACTCATGGAAAATTCGAACGGGGGCTATTCATGCTGAAGAAGACTTTGCGAAAGTACGCGATGCGCTCGAAGTACTCTCGAAGGCTCCTATCTACATTGACGACAAACCGGGCCAGAACATCCTTTCTATGCGTGCAGTGGCCCGCCGCTTGAAGCGCGAACGCGGCATCGGTCTCATCATCGTCGACTACCTCCAGCTCATGGCGCCGACCAACACGCGCCAGTCGGACTCGATGGTGCAGCAGGTGACGGAAATCTCCCGCTCGTTGAAGCAGCTTGCCCGCGAGCTTGAGGTCCCCGTGCTCGCCCTTTCGCAGCTCTCGCGTGCCGTGGAGCAGCGTGGTGGTAAGCCCCGCCTCTCTGACCTCCGCGATTCAGGCTCTATTGAGCAGGATGCAGACGTCGTTATGTTCATCCACCGCGACGATAAGGCTACGACCGAAGGCGACAAGCCAAGTATTGTTGAGATTCTCGTGGAAAAGCATCGTAACGGACCGACCGGCAAGGTAGACCTCTACTTCGATAAGAAGCGCACGTCGTATGTCTCCGTCGACAAGTCGGGGTATGGCGAACTCGCCAACGAATTTTAGTCATGGGAGACCGAATTGAGGAACTCTCACGCGCGTTCGAGCGCTTTCCGGGCATCGGTCCGCGACAGGCGCGCCGCTTCGTCTATCATCTCCTGGCTGCACCCCCAGGCGACCGTAATCGCCTTGCAGACCTCATAACAAAGCTGGGTAACGACATTCGCCAATGCTCACTCTGCATGCGCTTCTCCCCTACTAATGGCGACGGTCTTTGTAATTACTGTGCTGACCCCATGCGCGACAATACGCTACTCATGGTGGTCGAGAAGGATCAGGACCTAACCGCGGTCGAGCGCGCGAACGCATACAAGGGTCGCTATTTCATACTGGGCGGCATTATCACCCTTGCCGGCAAGGGTGCGATACGCGAGCGCGACCTTATCCGCGTCGTTGAGACGCGGTCGAAGCAGGGTCTTTCGGAAATTGTTCTTGCGCTCTCGGCAACAAACGAAGGAGAGCACACGGCTGACCGCGTCCGTGAGTTACTGCGACCCCTTCAAGGTTCGCTCCGTATCACACAGCTCGGCCGTGGCCTTGCGACCGGCAGCGAACTCGAGTACTCAGACCCACAGACCCTCTCCTCTGCGCTCCAAAACAGAAAGGAAACATAAAAGAAAAGCCCCGCGTGTGCGGGGATTTCTTTAGGCAATCTTGTCGATTTTCACCTTCACGAAGGGCTGGCGGTGTCCGCGACGCTTCAGATAGCGGCTCTTGGCCTTGTACTTCACGACTTCCACCTTCTTTGCGCGGCCTACCGAGAAAACCGTGGCCGTAACCTTGGCACCAGAAATGACCGGAGTGCCGATGTTGGTGGTCTTACCGTCGTCGGTGAGAAGTACCTCTTCGAAGGTTACCGGGTCACCCTTCTTGAGATCGAGCGTTGCTGAACCGCGGCCAAGCTTCTCAATAGTAACGAGGTCGCCAGGGGCGACAACGTACTGCTTCCCGCCGGTCTTTATGACGGCATATTCCATATAGCCACAATATGGGCCATATACGGCCAAAAAGCAAGGCCGCCCGTTTCGGGGCGGCCTTACAGGGGCCTGTGTTCCTGCGTCAGCGCTAGCGGGTGCCTGGCGGGCAGTCTGCCGGCATTCCGCGGCTGTAGTCGATGCAGCCAATGGTATCGCGGACCGCCTCCTCCTCGTGTGGAGGAGGCACATAGTCGGCATTCAGCCGGCTCATGATGCGCTCCGCGGTCGTCGGTACATATGGCGGATGGGCGTTGTCCCAGGCCACCACACCAAGACAGCCGATGGCGAAGGCGATGAGCGCGACCAGAATCAGGCGCGGATTGGTCAGGCAGTCCCAGAGGACCGCGATGAAGAGACCGATCGGACTGGGTCGGGCAGTATCGAGACCTGTGGTCATGATGGTGTTCCCCGAGAAGAGCGTGGATACTGTCCGCTACTCTACACCCAACCAGCGAGATTACACGCGCAGGCGGGGGATAGCTTATTCGAGCTCGAGTGTTGCTGGCTTCTCAAGCAAATCCTGCTCGATACCTATCTTGGATTCCGCAATGCGGTAGACATCCTTATCAATCTTTCCCAATTCCTTATATCCACTGTTGTAGTGCGACACCGTGGTGCCAAGCGCGGCACCCAGCTTCTTATAGAAGGTATCAAACGCGCCAATGTGCTTACCGAGCTCTCCCACGCGCTTCTGAATCTCCTCGGCACGCTTTTCAATCTCAAGCGCCTTCAATCCCTGCATCACCGTCTGGAGATAGGCGAGGAACGAGGTCGGGGAAACAATGATGACCTTGTGTTTACTTGCTGCACGCTGGATAAGATTTTCATCCTCCCCTGCCCCCACCTGATTCGTGAGCAGGTCGTAATAAATTCCCTCGCTCGGGATGAACATGAACGCAAAGTCCATCGTGTCCTCTTCTGGACGGATGTACTTTGCTGTTTCCGTAATGCGCAGCTTCAGGTCGTTCACGAATGCCTTCTCTGCAGTAACGCGCTCGGGAGACCCAACTGGCGTACCGACGAAGCGGTTGTAGTTATCAAGTGAGAATTTGGAGTCCACCGGCACCAGTTTCTTATTAATGACGATAACGGCATCGACGATTTCGCCGTTCTTGAACGGATACTGAATACGATAGTCTTCAGGACTCATCACGTTCTTGAGCACCGTCTCGAGATAGTACTCGCCGAGAATGCCGCGCTGCTTCGGGTTCTTGAGAAGGTCCTGCAGGCTCTGGAGCTGCTCTGCGTAGGTCTGCGTTTGACGGCCAATTTCCTTCACTGACGTGAGTTCGGTCGTAATTTCCTTTATGAGACGGGACGACTCACCCAGCTGTGTGCTCATGGTGTCGTGCATCTGCTTACTGGATGCCGACATACGCGAGTCGAGCGTGCGCTCGAGTCCTTCGAGCCGCTGCATAAGAAGCGGCGCGGTGGCGTCCTCTTTCGCATCCTCCTTTCGCTTGAGGAGGATATACAGGCCGATGCCCTGCGCAAGAAGCAGGACTCCTACGGCAATAGCGAGGGTGAGCGGAGTCATATCCCCAGCAGTATACCGCGACCCTTTGGTATACTTGAAGACGATGCGTACCACAGCCACAACAACTACGAACGGCAACGTTGGTCACATCCACCTCCCCACAAGGCACTCTGAAGCTGACGCCCATCTGGCATCACTTCCCCTCGTGATTCATTAGTCAGTGCGTAATACGTTTCCTATCCATGCCAAATGGTAGCTTTGATGTTTCCTATGCCCAGTCATTTAAAGAGCTCGCAGCCCGCGAAGACTCGCAGCACCTAACGCAACTGCGGTTCCACCTGAATTCGGGTGATTATTTCGCCTTCCTCGCTACCATCTTCGGCATTCTCGAGGACGGACTGTCCGGAAAGAGTCCCCAGACGGAGGATGAGCTCGAGCTCATCCGCTCAATACGCCAGGATTTGGTCTATTTACAGCAGGAATACCGCATCGAGCCGGTACCCATTGAGGCGTAGGAGGTGGTGTAGAATCAGGGTATGGCTATACACGAAACGATAAAGAGCGGTATACCCGAGGCGCTCAAATCCAAGGACGAGGTGCGTTTGCGCACGCTCCGTTCCCTTTCTTCAGCAATGACTAATGAAGTGGTCGCAAAGAAGCGCAAACCGGATGAATTCCTTACTGACGAGGAGGCACTCGTGGTGCTGCGTCGCGCAGTGAATCAGCGCAAGGATTCCATCGAGCAATTCACCAATGGCGGTCGTGCTGAACTCGCAGAGCCAGAGCAGGAAGAGTTGGCGGTTATCGAGACGCTCCTTCCGCGCCAAATGACGCGCGAGGAAATCGAGCCTATTGCTAAAACAAAGCTCGCAGAGCTTGGAGTCACCGATAAGTCCGGCATGGGTAAGTTCATGGGAGCACTCATGCAGGACTTGAAGGGTCAGGCATCGGGCGACGATGTGAAGGCGGTCGTTGAAGCCCTTCTCCCCTAGCGGTATCATGGGTATGGAAGGCAGCCCTGAAAGGAGAAAAGCGGTGAGCAGAACTTCCCATATACCAGCGGCTGCAAAACAACCGCGACCCGCCCCTGCGTGGCTCCATAAGCTTCGCGAGGAGAATCCAGTAGCGGCGCGAGAAATCGCTAGTCGCGGCGGCAAAGCAAGCGCTCGGGTACGCAAGGAGAAGCGTCACGCGGAAGATGTCCGTAAAGAGGCCGAAGCGCTCTATGGCGACGAACTGCGCATTAAGCGCGAGCAGGAAATTGCCAGAGAACTTGTCGACCGCGGTGAAATCGAGATGGACGGCGACATCGTCATTCCGCTCTACGAACCGCCCGAGGACTAACTCCTCTCTCCCCTTTACGTAAAGGCAGAAATCTGCTATAATCTGCTCAAAGAAAGTACCTTGATGGTGGGGTGTCTCGACTCGTGTTCAACAATGAGAGAGAAATCCCAATGATGTTTCCCCCGACTTCCCAGGTCTTCTTCCCCGATGAAGACCTGGTGCGACCGCGCACCACAGCAGAAATCGGTTGCCTCCTCCTGTATCCGGACATCGACCGGCGCCATGAGATTCAGCCGCGCGCTGTGCGCGTAGTAGCAGATGCCCTGCCCGACCTCCAGGTGACGCCAGCTCGGTGTTTCTGGATGGGCGAGCCCGGGATTCCGGCACTTATCTTCATGACCGGCGTGGTCTATCGGTCCTGCGGGCCCGAATATCACGCCTACCGCATCCAGCGGGTCATCAAGCGAGTGTTCGGAATGCGGAAGGTGGAGGTGCTTCCGACGCACCATTCACTTTTGACTATTCCACGATGAAAGACGACGTGGAGGGCAATGCAGAAAGCATTGACCCTCACGGACGTCTTTTTCTTTTGTACACTCACTCTATGCGCCGTTACGTCATGCTCGATAAGAAAATAGGCCAAACGCCGCTCGAAGCACTTAATGAGTGGCGTGCCGCTCACGCGCGCTACCGCGACACGCCCGCGAGCTACGCCGGCCGGCTCGACCCGATGGCTTCTGGTAAGCTGCTCATCCTACTCGGTGACGAATGCAAACGGCAGGACGCGTATACGGGCCTCGATAAAGAATATGAAATCGAGGTCCTGCTCGATGTGGGAAGTGACACCGGAGATATTTTAGGGCTCGTTTCTGGGACCGAAGTCGAGACGCACCCTACTCGAACAGAGATACAGACTGCCCTAGCGAAGGAGCTCGGCACACATCCTCGCCCCTACCCCGCCTACTCCTCGAAGACCGTTCACGGTAAGCCACTTTTCCTCCATGCGCTCGAAGGAACGCTCGGCACCATCGAGATTCCTGTCCACGACGAGACCATTCACCGCATTCGCCTCCTTTCTATAAAGCAGATTGAACACGACACCCTTATCACACGCGTCGTGAGCTTGCTCGCGCTCGCTCCAACAAGTGACGAGCCGTCAAAGGCACTCGGTGCTGATTTCCGCATCCACGACGTTCGCAATTCATGGGCCGGACTCGGGTTCGGCCCGAAGACCTATACGATTCTCAAGCTCCGCGTGACCTGTGGCACCGGAACATATATGCGCAGTCTTGCTGAGCGTGTTGGGGCAACGCTTGGAACGCGAGCACTCGCACTTTCGATACGCCGCACGAAAATCTTTCTCTAGTTTTTTTGAATCTCTCCCATTCCCTTCCAGGAGAGTGCGGAAATGTCTTTAATGACTCCTGCGAGTGTATCGAAATTGTCTCCTTTTGTGGTGACGCAGAGGAAATATGGATGACCCGGAGCATAAATAATGCCGCAGTCATGGAGTTCAGACGCCACTATTTGGGGAGTTGAGGACGAAACAGGGACAAGATTCTTACCAAACTTGTGGGCGACGCGTGTGCCCTCAGGCACTCCAGCAACAAGCCCCGCCTTGAATGTGGTTCGGGTGAGAAGGTCGAGCGCAGCCTGCGAATTCTCTTGAGACAAATAGGTTGCACCGTAGAGCACGCGGAACAGATGCGAGTACTCCTGGGCAGTATCTGCATCGACGGTAGTCGAAGGCGGCATGGGAAGCCGCAAATCATCATATGTTTCTTGAATAGCCTTCCGCCCAATGTACGCTTCGAGCGCATCCTCCGCGGTGTTATCGGACTCGACAATCTGATGAGAAAGCATTTCCTCTATCGAGTAACTCTTTCCGAGCTGCACCGGGTGCTCGGGAGGATAATAGGCCTGCGCAGCAAACTGAACACGTGCTGACGGCGCGATGGTAATGTGCGAGGCAAGCGAGCCAGGATTTTGTTCCGCTTGGTGCAGGATGGTAATGAGCGTCACTACCTTCAACATACTAGCGAGCGCGAATTTGTGCTCGCGGTTGACCGCTATCCACTGGCCCGAGTTCATGTCGCGCAAATATACCGAGATGTCGCTCGCCCGTCCGCGTTCGATGGAATTAGCGACCATGCCTGCAATATCACCCTTCAGTTTCAAGAACTGCAGCTGCGTGCTTTCGGGGGTGGAGAGATAGAGAAATGGCGCAATGAGGTCGTGTCCAGTCGATTCACGTATCGAGGTGATTACCGGAGGCGCCAAATAGGGTCGGCCATACCAGCCAAGCGCAATGCCACCTATCAAAAGCACGAGTCCTGCAGCAAGCAGTACCCCGTACTTTCGCAGAAGCCGAACCACCCCTTCCATACCCTCAGTATACCGCTTCACGGCCTCCGGATAGGAGAGATGTTTGGTCTCTGGGTGACTTCTGCTCGGCACTCCCCCGATGGGCGGTTTTCGTTTTTTGTGCTATAAAAATCCAACTTGGCCCAATCGTCTAACGGTTAGGACAGATCCCTCTCACGGATCAAATCGGGGTTCGATTCCCCGTTGGGTCACAAATCGGTCTGCCGGCAATGCGTAAGCATTCCGGCAGTTGCCGTTTGTAGACCCAACGGGAATCGAAAGCGAGCGCGGGCACCAGTTCAGCAGAACTGGTCGCGCGAGCGTGGCTAGGCGGAGTGAGTCGCGACGCCGACGAGCGAGCGCTTAGTCGAATCGTGCCGCATTCTTATGCGGACACTTCCCCGTTGGGCTATATTTGATTTATAATAAATATCGTGTCATAATCATCCTGGATTGGGATTTCCCCTGTCCATCGAAGTCATACAAGGATAGTCGACAATGTCGCAGCCCTTCAGTGCTAATACCGCCGGTTTCATCGCCAGAATCATCGAATGCCTCCCGCGCATCCTCACGGGTGCAGAGATGCAGAAGATGTATGAGCAGCCTGCTCTGCTTAAACGACGGCTGGAGCTCGCGCTCTGTCCCGCCGAACATACGCTCTGGCAGACGGTGGTCCTACCGCCCCGAACGGAGGTCGAACTCCGAAATTCGGTCCAGTCTGGACCGTACACTCTCAACGCCAGAGACCAGGCGTCCATCGGTTCGCTTCGGTTCGAGCAATCCCTGGCACCACAGACCCTTGAACTGGTGCGCTGGACTGCCGAGGACCTCGGCATCGACCTGGAGTCCAATTGGAACTTCGGCGATGTGGAGCGTCGCGTGACGGGGTTCGGTCTCTTTGTCTGCACGCTCGAGCAGGCTCTGGCCGTGGCTCTTGCGTTGCCGGCGGTTAGGGGCGACTACTTCATCCCGTTCAACGACGCTGAGTCGATCGCGAAATGCGGGATGCTGTCGGTCTCGAAGTTTCGTCGTCGTGACTCCAATACCCTGCACTGCGATCTTACGTTCTATGAGCTGGGGTCGCCTCTGTACAAATTCAAGTCAAACGGCCAGACCCCCTGTATTTTCCTCAAGAGTGTGGAGGGTATCGACACTGCGCCGATGGAAGCAATCTTCTCCGAACAGCTCTGCTACGAGTTCGGCTACGACTCAAAGGTGCGGACCCGAGTGCTGAGTTGCCTTCGGAACGACGCCACCCACACTCTCAAGGACCTGATGGGGCGTACCGAAACTGAACTGCTTCGTACGCCCAACCTAGGCAAGGTCGGCATCGGCCTCATCAAGAAGGTTCTTACTCACTACAACCTAACGCTTCCCGCCCGATAAGGGCCTCGGAGCGAGCCTCGCGCCAACCCGGCGCGAGGCTTCTCTTTTATCTACTCCTCCACTCCCGCTCCTGTCGCACCAAATATTTCATATCGGCAGGGTCAGCAAGCAATGCCTCGACGATGCGTTCCATACGCATCGACTGTGAACCCTTTATCAAAATAAGGTCACCTTGGCGGATGTGCTCTTTGAGCGTACGCGCCGCATCAATAGCAGTATCAAACGCGAGCGCGTTCTCTTCCGGCATACCTGCTGCTACTGCAGCAGCCTGCATAGCCCGGGAACGCAGACCGACTGCTACCAGCATGTTTGCCTTAGTTGAGGCAAGCGTGCCTATTCGTCCGTGCTCGCTCGCTGAATACCGCCCAAGCTCAAGCATGTCGCCTAAGACAGCAATGCGCCTCCCTCGGGTCGGAAGTCGCGAGAGCGTGTCGAGAGCTTCCTCCACCGCAGTTGGAGACGAATTATACGAGTCGTCGATAAGAAGCGTATCGTTCATGCCAGAGAGAATGCGTGCACGACCCGGTGGCGGCTGGTAGGAATCGAGGCCGGCAAGTGTCTCTTTGTCGGGAAGTCCGAGCGCATGCGCGAGCGCGAGCGCGGCAGCCGGTGCGAGCACCTGAGGACGACCAATGGCACCACGAGCAAGAAGCGGGTATCGATGTCCACCCACGCTTGCTACCGTCTGCATGCCTGCAGGAAGGCCGTGCTCAAGCAGGATGGTCGGTTCCTCTATATGAACATCGGCTCCTGCAGAGAAGCCGAATAGGGTCACGTGCGCCTGGGTGTTCTTCGCCATCCCGATTGCATAGGTGTCCTGTGCAGAAATGATGAGCGGTGCGCCTGACGGGAGCGCATATGCCGGTGCGAACTCTTCCTCGCGCACAGCTGCTGGGGTCACATACGCTTCCACATGCACCGGCACTTCCGGGAGGAGCGTTACGACGACCGCGTCCGGAGTGGCAATGCGCAGAATGCGTGCAAGGTCTCCGGGTCGGTCAGCACCCACTTCAAGCACGAGTGTCTTCGGATAGTGGTTAGCGGTAAAAAGAAGCGCGAGCGCTTCTTGAAATACTCCGAGCCAAGCAAATGCATTTGTCCACGGATTCTTGGCGCCGATGATGGTGAGCGGGACGCCGAACTCGCTGTTATAACTTTTCTCGCTTGCACGCAGGTGCGTATGCTGCGATAACGCTGCGGCTACGGCATCTTTCGTGGAAGTCTTCCCCACGCTACCGGTGACCATGATTACCTGTGGCTTATATTTGCGCAGAATCGCTCTGGCGAGCATTGCCAGAAGCAGGGCGAACGGTTCCTTCAACCACCTTTTCATATTAGTTAGCGGCCTCGGCCCTATCGGGCGGGACAGTGTAATAGTTTATCAGGAAATGCGTTAAATCCATGAAGGGGTGCGTGAGGGTCTCGGAGGCATACTGAACGCCGCGCGGCTGCTTGGTGTAGAGGAGAATTATGTACTTCGGGTCATAGGCCGGGAAGTATCCGAAGAAGGAATGGAAGTACTGCCCTTCTGCATACTTGCCGCCCGGTCCTGCTATCTGGGCGGTACCTGTTTTCGCGGCAACACTCATCTCTGGAATCTTAACGGTCCCGTTGGCGAGCTTCACATCCACCACCTTCACGAGCATCTTCGTCGTGTCGGCCACTGCGGCTTCACTAAACACGCGCTCCGGCTTATCCCAAGACAGTGTTTTCGTCACGCCATTCTCGAGTCGTATGGCACGCACGATGTGGGGTGTCACAACCTCTCCATGATTCGCGAGCGCACCCAGTGCCTTAATCATTTGCACCGGAGTCTCAGCGATTCCCTGTCCGAAGGATGCCGTGTCGTACTCGATATCGCGCGGGCTTGTCTGAATGTTGCGCACGTCTCCCGCAACTTCGCCCGGTAGGTCCACTCCCGTCTCGGTACCAAATCCAAGCTTATCGAAGTAGCTACGGAAGCGCTCATGACCCAGCTTCGTTGCGATATGTGCAGCGCCAACGTTAAGCGACTGTGAAAGTATTTCCTGCATCGGCGTATTCGGCCCGCGCGGCTTCAGGTCGTAGTTGCAGAACGTGCTCTTGTTCACGGTCACGCAGCCAGTGTCGTTATAGGTAGACGTCGGACCAATGACGCCCGCGTCGAGTCCTGCTGCCATGGTGAGCGGTTTCATAATGGAGCCGAACTCGTACTGGTTCTGCGCAATCGGGTTTCCGAAGGATGAAATGTTCTCATGACTGAAATCGTTCGGGTCGAAGGTCGGAAGAGTATCCAGTGCGATGATTTCCCCCGTCTTGGGATCCATGATGATGCCTCCTGTCTGTGCGCTGCCATACTGCGCTTCTACCTGCGCGAGCACCTGGTCGAGCTTCTCCTGGACCACTGGGTCGATTGAGGTTACGAGGTCACCCTGACGGGCAGAGCGGGCATCAACGACAACATTGTCGAGATTCGCAAACAATTCCGCGAAGAAGTTTCCAAAGAGTCCCGCTGCATTGCGGTCGAGCACGTCATTGTAGTAGCGCTCAAGACCGTAGAGACCTGAGATGGTGTCCTCTTTGCTGAACCCAACAAAGCCAATAGTCTGCGCGGCACCGTCTGCGGCAGGATAGGTGCGCCATCGTTCGCGCGTCACGGTCACACCCTTAATCTTCGCGTCGCTAATCGCCTTCCCTGCTTCCTCGGGAACGCGATGGGCAATAACCTCGTAGGGGTCATCCTGCTTTGCTGCCGACGCAAGGAACGCATCGCGGTCAATCGGGGTCTTTGCCGCAAGTGCTGCGTACGTTGCCTCCGGGTCTTTTATCTGCGTTGGATTTATGGAAATGATGAAGCCTGTTCCGAGCGAGGCCGCGGACAGGAGCGTACCGTCCTTTCGGGTGAAGTAAATGCTGCCGCGGTCATACAATTCCTGCGACGAGCTGATGTACTGCCGATCAGCACGAAGCGAGAAATCGCGTCCATGCACTATCTGCACGAAATATAGACGGACGCCGAGAAGGAGTGCGACGAGGACGAGTCCTGCCGATAGGAAGCGCAGGCGAGCTCTGACTGCACTCCTCATGCGTGATTACTTGCGGGCGAACGTAAGGCTCGCTGCAGGCTGCGCCACTGCGTACTGCACTTCAGACGGCTTCACGAGTCCTATGGAGGAGGGGCTTTCCGCGCTCTGTGCTGCCAGGCGTTCGTAGTAGGAGCTCTCGAGTCCTGCGATGGTGCCCTCGGTCGTACGCACTTCTGCAGCGAGCGAGGTCTGTGCCGCCGCGAACGTGATGGTCACAATGACCAGCACCACATAGAGCGCGAAAATCGCACCCGCTGTGAGCATGAGAAACGACACCGTGCGATCAGGCATAGCCGGGATGAGAGTGGCGCGAGCCGAACGGGATGAGCGGGTACGATTAGACATAGAGAGATACGCTAGCTGGTTTAGTAATGCAGACGCCTTCGCCGTTGCAGCGCTCGAACACGCGCAACTTCGCAGAGCGAGCGCGCGGATTGTCCGAGAGTTCGCTTGCTGACGGGACGACTGGCTTTCGGGTGACGACAGAACCCCGCCCGGCGTAGGCGGCGTCCTTCATCACAGACTTCACAATTCGGTCTTCTATCGAGTGGAAGGTAATCACCGCGATGCGGCCACCAAGTGTGAGTCGCTCGAGTGCGGCATCGAGACCCTCACGAAGCGCACCGAGTTCGTCGTTCGCAGCAATGCGAAGCGCCTGAAAGGTCTTGGTAGCCGGGTGTAGTCGGCGATTCTGGTACCAGCTCGGGGTCCCACGCTCGACTGCCTCGGCGAGCGCGAGTGTGGTGAGGATGCGATTGCGCTTACGAGTCTCAACGATGGAGCGCGCAATGCCGCGTGAGAAGCGTTCTTCGCCGTAGGTGTAGATGAGGTCGGCCAAGTCCTCCTCAGGAAGGCTGTTCACGAGGTCCGCAGCCGTCTTCCCTTCCTCGGGCTCGCCATAGGTCATGAGAAGCGGTTCGTCTGCACGGAATGAGAATCCACGACCGCTCGCGAGCTGGAAGCCATTCCATCCGAGGTCAAAGAGCGCGCGGTCGAGGCAGTTGAGTCCGCGCTCGTCGAGGATGCGACCAAGATTGCGGAAGTTGTCATGCACGAGGTGCATAGTCGGTCCGCCATCCGTAAGTTCGTCCACGACCACCTGTGCGCGGTCTATGGACGCCTGGTCCGCATCAATGCCTACGAGCGTGCCAGTGGGACCAAGCTTGATTGCGAGTTCACGAAAATGTCCCGAGGCGCCAAGCGTGGCATCGACAACCACCTCGCCTGGAGCAACATTGAGTGCTTCGACTGCTTCCTTAAGGAGTACGGTGTCGTGACGAGGTTCCATATCTGTTTAGAGGGCACCGGCGGTTCCCAGACGCTCTGCGAACTCATCCGCATCGCGCTCGATAGCTTTGGTGTAGTCTGCCCATGCCTTCTCATCCCACACCTCGATGCGGTCATTCACGCCGGCGACGACGCTTTTTTCCTTGAGTGCAGCGAACGAGCGAAGATAGTCCGGAACAAGGATGCGGCCCGCGCTATCGACATCGGCTTCGACGGCGCCCGCGAGCATGAGACGCGAAAGTCCGCGTCCTGCAGATGAACCAGTGGAATGCACGGCAATTTTCTCCGCCTGCTTCTTCCACGCAGCCTTTGGATAGACGAAGAGACATCGGTCGAGGCCGCGCGTCACAACGACAGAGGCGCCCAATTCCTTACGGAACTTGGACGGAAGCGAGATGCGATTCTTGCTGTCGAATGTGTGACGGTATTCGCCGATAAACATAGAAATGGTGTGGGTGAGGAAGAGTCGGCAAAGAAGAAGAAATCGGCTCTCCCACTTCATCCCACTAATATAGAAGTATATGCCACTCTGCCCCACTAAAATGCATGTTATCCCCACCGGATGAAGGTCCTCTGAAGCGATTTTGACGAGTAAATAAAAGCCGTTTATACTGCCCTCACATGAACGCACGGATTACTTCCTATCAGCCGGCGCATTGGTTTACCAGCCTCCTTTCTGGCTGGTCTTCGGCGTTGTAATCCCCTCTCCACTACGACACCAAAGACGAGCCCGCAAGGCTCGTTTTTCGTTACAGGCAACGAATCACCGTTCTTTCACTGGAGTGTGCCTGAACTCCGTTCCTAAGGGGGAATACCCATGACTGCATCTCCGCACTCGAAAGAGACTATGTTTGTCGCGCACGAGAGCATGCGACTCGCGTGCGAGGCTGTCCGCATCCTGCGCGACCGCTTCGGCTGCTATGCGCATCAATTCGGCGGTGGTCCAAAAATTGCCAACGACGCGGTGCTCATACTGTCAGCAGACCTCGGTCGACGGAAGTACGTGCGCATCCTGCCCCGACTCCCGCACACGAATCGGAAGCATGATCTGCCACACTACGAAACGGCACGACAGTACGGATGGCACGAACGTGCGGGCGGCCTCGTCATCGTTAATCGCACTCTTATGAACTGCGATGGGGCGTTCGCGCTCGACCATGAGCGGCGATTCATTAATTCACTCGCGAACGTGATTAATGTTCGACCGCCTCTGGTCATCTATCATCGGCGGCAGCTATCGCCCTCGTACCGTGAGGCCCGCAGAGCTTATTTCGCCTCCTAGCGATCTCTACAAGCGGACCACGCCCGCCCCATCCGGGGCGGGCGTTTCTATTCTCTTCATGTTCGTTTGTTGACAGAAAAAATGAAGATGACTATTGTATGAGTACATGACCCAAGCGCTAAACATCCTCGTCGTCCGCGCGCTCGTAAATCTCGGCCTACTTAAGTTGGTCGGGGTTTCGCTTGAGGTCTCCAATTAGGACGAAAATTGAGACCTGAATCGAGTCCCCGACCTAACATCGGGGGCTCGCTTCGTTTCAGGCAACGAAGATCTGCTCTTTCAATAAGCAATTCGCCTGAGGATTCTGAAATCAGCACAAACAGGGGGAATACCCGTGCAAGACAGTGACGCACCCGTCTTCTATGTCTACGACAACGATCTGCTCGCTCTACAGGCGCTTGAGGTGTGCAAGAAGTACACCTCCAATTGCGAAGTGCTCCCCGCTGGCACCAGCGTGCCAGGCGGTATCCTGCTCTTCGGAAGTGCCGGGAACTTCTCAAGCAGCTTTCTTGCCCAGAAGGAAGAGCAGTTCACCACTCGGCTCATTGTTCTGCCGAAGGGACACGAGACTGCTGAAAAACGTGTCGCCCTTCGCAAACCGTCGATGGAGGTCTGGGATGCTGAGCGCCTTCCCGACTTCGAAACTGCTCTTCGGTCTGTCTTCTTCCCTACGACACCTGCAAGGGTCTCCCCCCAGGAGGCTGAACGGCGCCGGCTTGAAGGTATCAGGCGGGCGAAAGCTCGTCGTCGGGAAAACTACCCGTTCATCGGGCGCTAGCAACCTGCCCCGGTAACGGAAAAGGGCGGTCCTCACGGACCGCCCTTTCAGCATGTATCACTTCTTATGACACTTTCTCTACCGTGTAGGTCTGCTTTCCGTTCGGAGTCTCGAACGTGAACGTGTCTCCTTTCTTCTTGCCCATGATAGCGGCACCGAGCGGCGAGACATGAGAGAGCTTATGCGCGCGCATGTCAGCCTCCTCACTCCCGACGATGGTGTATTCGTGGGTATCACCACCCCCATCCTTCTTGATGGTAACGGAGGAGCCGAATCCAACGACATCCTTCTTCTTTCCGTCCGTCATGATGTGCGCACGCTTCACCAGCTCTTCGAGCTTGCGGATGCGCTCCTCGGTCGCTGCCTGCAATTCGCGTGCCTCCTGGTACTCAGCGTTCTCTGACAAATCTCCGAGCGAGCGAGCATACTCGAGATTTTTTGCGATCTCTGTGCGGCGAACCGTCTTTAAATTGTCGAGTTCGGCGAGCATTTCGTCGAACTTCTCTTGGCTCACTATGGTGTCCTGATCGCTCATGTAATTCTTCTAACGAGTAGTAGGAGTATTGTACGGGTCCCCCGTATTGCGTCAATAATTGCGTTATTCGAAATACTCTGGAGCGGCTGCGTGTAATTCGCTGAGTGCCTGATGCACGGCATAAATGCCTCCTGTCAGGTTTCCCGCAGGCCCCTTTTCCATCACGACAACATAGACGTACTTCGGATGCTCAGAGGGAAAGAATCCGACAGCCCATGAGTTGTACCACTCGTTATGGAATCCAAGCTGCGCCGTGCCAGTCTTCCCTGCCACATGTACGAAGCCGAGGTCATTGAGCCCAAGAGAGGTACCTTCGGTCGCACCAAGACGCATACCCTCGCGAGCTACTTGTAGTGCCGCTGGCGAGACTGCTATGGATTCACCTGAAGGTAACTGGTCCGCAAGAATCGTTGGCTTGATAAGCTTGCCGCCGTTAGCCACTGCAGCGATGGCGCGCGCTGCCTCAATTGGAGTTATCTGCATTGCGTACTGACCGATAGCGGTATGGTACGTGTCACCAAGACGCCACGGCTCGTTATACGTCTTCTGCTTCCATGCGGGGTCCGGAATGAATCCGGACGCTTCGCGCGACAGCTCGATGCCGGTCGGTTTCGTAAATCCGAATGTTTCAAACCAATACTTGAGCCGCTCAATGCCGAGCCCCTTAACATGACCGTATCCCCCACCGACCGAATAGAAGAAGACGTCGGAGGACCAGGCAATGGCGTGACGGGTATCCATAGCACCAAGTGCCTTCCAGTCGCGGAAGATGGACGGATGCTCCGGGTCGTACGGATTCGGTATGGAAATTTGTCCGCTCGAATAGACGGTTGTCTCTGGCACAATGACGCCATCGGTAAGCGCTCCGGCAGCCTCTATGGGCTTCACGATGGAGCCTGGGGTGTAGAGACCCGATACCGCCCTATCAAGGTAGGGCTGGCGGGAATCCGTCGCATAGCGCGCGATGACATCAGAGGGTCCACCAGAAGAGAGTACGTTCGGGTCGTATTCCGGATATGAGACAAGTGCGCGTATCTCGCCCGTTTCCACATCCATAAGGATTCCCGAACCGCCCAAAAACGGAATTCTGTCTGAGAGCTGCGATATCGCGTGATAGAATGCGGTCTGCGCTCGTGCATCGATGGAAAGTTTCAGGTTCTTTCCATTTTCTGCAGGTGTCACACGCCCCTCCGACTTTGTCTCGCCGAGCGCATCTTCCTCAACGAGAAGCGTGCCATTCTTGCCGGCAAGCGTTTCGTTGAATGCTGCCTCGATGCCAGCCATGCCGGTAATGTCAGTGTCATAGTAGTGTCCTGACTTATCCTTCTTTGGATACGACACGTAGCCGAGCAGGTGCGCGAAGCCCGGCGACTTATAGATGCGCTTTATAGAGCCATCCTCATTCGCTTCGTTTGATACGAGCGGCGCACCAGTGCTATCGAGAATCGCACCGCGCTGCGAGAACACGATGCTGGGACGCAGACGATTCTTCTCGCTCTGCTTGGCGTACTCTGCGCCTTTTATCACTTCGAGATTCGCCGCCTGCGCGATGAGTGCGAAGAAGACAAGAAACACGACTACCGTGATGCCGACGAAAGTCTTCTCGGAAATCGGCTTTTCGAGACGACCTTCGAGCCGGCTCTGGTCGAAGTCGGGAAGATTCGACGAATCAAGGAAGATTTCGTCCGGTGCTAGTTCGAGATTCTTTCTGGTGCGCCTACTGAATCTGCTCATGCACCCATGATACGCGTCTTCACGAAGCGGTGCACGATATAGCCCGCTAGGGTCACGAGCGCGCCGAGAATGGTCGCGAGTGGGAACGGCGTGGCGGGTGTTTTATAGAGCGCATCAGCAAACACGCCTGCAAGGATGCCGACCGGAGGGAGTATGACGGCCGCACCGAATACCGCGATGAGTGCGAGCGGAGCAGGCAAAAGTAGTGGTGACAGGAGCGAGACTATGAGCGCAGCAATCTTGCGCATCATGGCGCAATTTCGATTACCGGTACGGAAAAAAGATTCACGTAGGGCGCGATGCGCACGACGTCTCTCGGTGCGGATGGATTACTTACGATTGAGACGACCGTACCGACCGGAATTGCTCCGGGACCCGGCAGGTACACAACTGCTCCTTCGGTAATGCCGCTCTCGCGCGGAAGCGTCGCCTCGAACGCTCCCGCACCGCGTCCCATGAGCGTAATGGGAATGCGCTTTTCACCCACCCACCCTTCGCTTGTGCTCCCGCCATGCGAGTAGAGGTCCACGCGCGAGGACGTCTCGCTCGCGCTCGCGACAGTACCGATGGGCACCCCGCCGCCAGCGTATGCGATAGCGCCGACCTTCACTCCCGAACTGGTGCCAGCAGCGACGACCAACGAGTCGTAGGGTGAGACTGGTGGCCGCGCGAGAACGCCTGCGACAATGCGGCCCTGGCGACTCGCTTCAGTACCGTAGAGCGTGTGGAGGTCCGCAAGTGCAGCCTCGAGGGTTCGATTACGCTCGGCAAGGGCGAGATTTTCATTTGCCAGGCGGTCGCGCTCATTCGTGAGTGCAGCAGCATTTCCAAACAATGAGAAGAAACGGTGAGAGCTCTCCACGACCGCGTTACCTCCCTGCCATATCGGCGTGACCGAGTTCACGAGGAAACCCGGGACGAAGACATGCAGCAAAAAGAGGCCAAGTGCGAGAACGAGTACCGCAATCGCGGTCGTTACCGTGCCGGTGGTGATGAGCGCATTGCGCCTTCTGTTAGCGTTCCGAAATAATGGCATCTTCGTGCATGAATGCTTCAGCCCATGGGCGCGGGTCCTCTGTGACAATACCGGTCCCGCGCACCACTGCGGTCAGCGGGTCAGGAGTGACGTGCACCGGTACGCCGAGCATCTTGGCAAGGAGTTCTGGCAGACCACGCAGAAGCGCGCCGCCGCCAAACACCGTAACGCCGCGCTCGAGCACATCGGACAGCAGTTCCGGCGGAGTGTTCTCAATAACCTCCTTCATGGTCTCCATGAGCGAGTCGAGTGAAGGCGCGAGCGCTTCGCGCACATGCGAGTCCGTGAGCGTAATTTCGCGCGGGAGTCCCGTCGCGAGATCTCTTCCGCGCACCGCGCGCTCAAGCGGCTCATCGAGTGGAAGCACGGCCCCGATGCCAATCTTGGTATCTTCAGCAGTCTTTTCGCCGATTGCTAATTGGAATTCGCTGCGCACGTAATCGATGATGTTGTCATTGAAACGGTCCCCTGCGACATGGGATGACTTTGAGGACACTGCTCCGCCAAGCGAGAGCACGGCAATGTCGGTCGTCCCGCCGCCAATATCGAGCACCATGGTCCCTACCGGCTCCGTGATAGGTAGCTTTGCGCCGATGGCGCCTGCCATAGGCTCCTCCAGAATGTAGACCTCGCGTGCGCCTGCGGTGAGCGCAGCATCGCGCACTGCGCGACTCTCCACGTTCGTCACACCAGTGGGCACCCCGATGACGACCCGCGGACCAAGGAGTCGCGAGCGTCCGCCCTGCGCTTTATTAATGAGATAGGCGAGAAGCTCTTCGGTAACCTCAAAGTCACTGATAACCCCGTGCGATAGAGGGCGCACAGCGCGAATATGCGCTGGTGTCTTGCCGAGCATCACCTTCGCCTCCTTCCCCACTGCGACCACCTGCCCGGTCTTATCATTCACCGTCACCACCGACGGCTCATCAATGACGATGCCGCGACCACGCACGTACACGAGCGTGTTCGCAGTACCTAGATCAATACCGATATCGCTCGAGAAGAGTGAGTTGCGCGAGAAATGCTTTTTAGCCATGGTGCTGCTTCTGCGCCGCGCTCGAATATTCGATGAGCTGGTCGCGCGAGACAAGCGCCGTTTGGCCGTTCCTACGATAGGTCGATTCTATCTTTCCGGTTTCAAGCGTGGTCTTGCCGATGACTACGCGTGCAGGGATGCCGATGAGGTCTGCGTCCGCAAGTTTCTCACCTGCGCGCAGATCACGGTCGTCGTAGAGTACCGACACTCCCGCTGCCGTCAGGTCCTTATAGAGTTCGTCTGCGTACGCCACCACCGTTGGCTCGTTCACTACCGTCACGAGATGCACCATGTACGGCGCAATGGCCTCTGGCCAGACGATTCCCTTATCGTCTGCATATACCTCCACCACCGTGCCCATGAGGCGCGTAATGCCGATGCCGTACGAACCGAGATGCACCGGTACTTCCTCCCCTGCTTCGTTCTTGTAAAAAAGTCCGAGGTCCTTTGACTTGGCACCGCCAAAATCAAATATGTTGCCGACCTCAATAGTCGTTACCTCTTCGAGCTCGTCGCGAGAGACCTCGAGCTGCGCGAGCACTTCGTCGGTGAGCACCTCCTTATTGATAGCGATGTTCTTTGCGCGATGGAGATAGACCGTATCCTCGCCTACTGGGGAGAGCGTCTGGAATTCATGCGAGAACTGCGTGAACGCGCCACCAGAGGCGAACGTAAGGAAGGTGATGTCACCAAGACCAACCCGCTTGAATACGTTGTGATACGCCTCGATGGTCGCGTTGTAAATCTTGTCGTGCTCTTCCTGATTCGTCGTGTAGGAATACATGTCCTTCATGACGAATTCGCGTCCGCGCATGATGCCTGACTTTGCACGCATCTCGTTACGGAGCTTCGTCTGGAATTGGTACGCGAGCGCCGGAAGGTCGCGATAGCTGTGGATGAAATGCTTCATCATGTCGGTGATAGGTTCCTCGTGGGACCATCCGAATCCGACTTCCGCACCGTTCTTGAGCGTTGACTTGAACCACACATCCACCTTCTCGTCGTCCCAGCGGTCGGTAACCTCCCAAAGCTCTTTGCGCTGGAGCGAGGTCATAATCATTTCCTGTCCACCAACGGCGTCCATCTCCTCGCGCACAATGCGCTTTATGTTTTCAAGCACACGGAATCCGAGCGGCAGATACGCATACACGCCTGCCATTTCCTTGTGGACGTACCCCGCACGAATGAGGAGCTGCGCGTTCTTCGCTTCCTCGTCTTTGGGGGCCTCGCGGCGCGTCTTCGTAAATAGCTGGCTTTGCCTCATAGTCCCTCGATTATATGCCCGAACGGGCCACGGTCAAAAGACCGGCTACATGAAAATCTTAAAGAGGTCGTGAGCGGTGATAACCACCATAAGAAGGATGAGCATACCGAACCCGACGGTGTTCACGGCGCGGGCCGCCGAGACTGGGAGCGGGCGGCGGATAACTGCCTCGATAAGCACGAAGAGGAGGCGTCCACCATCAAGCGCAGGCACCGGGAGGAAGTTAATGAGCGCGAGGTTTATGGAAATGATGGCGGTAAGTGTAAGCAGTGCGGCAACGCCATGCTGCGATGCGGTCCCTACCGCCCCTGCAATTCCCACTGGTCCAGATACTTGGGAAAGGTCAGCAGAAAGTGTCGCGATGCTTGAGAAGAAATTCCAGAGACCGACCGCAGTCTGCTTCGTTACCTCCCACGTGATGACTGCTCCATCGATAGGCGCCTTCCACCACGGCTCTGCAATGGTTCCTGCTGCTGCAACAGAAACACCAAGCGCCAAACGCGTCGGGTCGCTTGCGATGACTCCTGCCTTCGGGAGCGTGGTGGCGACCCGCTCCTCATCTCCCCGCTTGTAGTGAATGGTTACCTCCTCAGTTCCCGTATCGCTTGCGATGAATTTCGTGAATTCATCCGGGTCGAGCGTCGTGTAATTGCGCTCGCCCATGGTGACGAGCGTCATCGCGTCGCCCGCCTTAAGTCCTGCTGTTTCTGCAGGCGAGCCAGGAAGCACGCTCGCAACTAACAGAACGCGGTCGGTTGCCTGTGCGTATTCATTCGGCTCGAGCGCACGCGGCGTACCAAGCGCAAGGGTGACTGATATCAGCACCCACGCAAAGAGAAGATTCATCACGATGCCTGCCACAAGCACGAGGGCCTGCAGAATCTTCGGACGACTCGCGAATGCTCGCGAGATATCCGTGGTTCCTTCTACTCGGTCCTGTTCATCCTCGCCATAAATGCGCACGAACCCGCCGAATGGCAGCCAATTGAACGAATATTCAGTCTCCCCTTTTTTAAACGCCCAGGCGCGTGGCGGATACCCAAGTCCGAATTCATCGACGCGCATCTTCGCCATCTTTGCGACCACGAAATGCCCGAATTCGTGCACTACGATGAGCGCAACGAGAATGATGATGAAGAGGACGATAGTCATGTCCTAGGAGGAAATTTCCGTCTCCTTTTTCTTACCCAATGCTTCGAGTGCTTCGTTCCCCTTATCAATACGCTTCTGCACTTCTTCTTTGTATCGCTTCACGTCGTCCTCGCCCATGCCACCCTCCTTCTCTTTCGATTCAATATCCTTAATAGCGTCGGTGCGGTGGCCACGCAGCGTAACGCGCGCCTGCTCCATCTTTTCCTTCGCAAGCTTAATGAGCATGGTGCGACGCTCCGCAGTAAGCTCTGGGAAATTTACACGGACGCCCTGATCATCGGAACCAACACCCACACCGAGGTCAGCGTCGGTTATCGCCTTCTCGATAGACTTCACGAGCGACTTGTCCCACGGAATGATGCGGAGCGTGCGTGCATCCTCAACCGTCACGGAGCCGATGGCGTTCATCTGGCTCATCGTGCCGTACGCATCAACGCGGATGTTATCGAGGAGCGCAGGTGCTGCACGTCCTGTGCGAATACCCATGAATTCCTTCTGGAGCCATTCCTCGGTCTCTTTGATGCTGCTGTCTAGTTTTGAGAAGTCGTACGCCATAGTTTTGTTAGATTGAAAATCTTAGAAAAATACTAGTGCCCTTGGGGTGTGCCATTGGGTATCAGTGTATCAAATGAGGACCTATAACTGGAACACCCCGGTCGCTCGCGCGGCCGGGGTGGATTCCTTCTCATTCTAGGAAGGGAGTGGTGGGGTTGTCGGGTCAGGCGAAGTCCAGTTGCCCTCGGTGGGCGGCGGAGTAGCCGGCATGGGCGGCTGGCGCGCAAGGAAGCCGCGCAGGACCGGGTCGAGAGCAGCAGCCTCATTCATACACGCCTCCGCACGGGCGTACATCTCTTGATCGGTCGTGTCGATGTGCGTGTCCCGATAGTGCTGAGCGCGTTCGATGAGCGCCTGACCCAGACACTCATAGGTCAACGGAAGAGCGTGCGACTGCTCCTCCGGCGTCATATCAGGGTCGATGATAGCTTCAGCATTCACTTCGGCGACACCAACAACCATGGCAGCGAGAGCAGCTGCAATGAGCAGCAGTCGGATATTCATTTGGTATTCCCCCTTTACATAGGCTCCATCGGAATGACGGATAACACCTAGCGGAAGTTATAGCACCCTCTTATTCATTTCACAGCCGAGGAAGCGTGAGCATCAGGTGCTCAAATATAGGTTTAAGGGGCGCGGAGCGTTCAT
>CAYNNZ010000007.1:0-6041 GCA_964398815.1 uncultured Candidatus Saccharibacteria bacterium | reverse complement strand
CGTATCACGCGCCGCGCATCATCAACTGAAAACAGTCCGTATCGGAATACGATTATATCCGGATTATTTTCCGGAGTCAGTTGGAGAACCTCTTTCGCATACGCCAGAGATGCGGCGATACCTGCCTCTCGTTCACCTGCGTAAAAAAACGACTGCGCCATTCCCTAACAATACCAAAATGAAAAGGACCCGACGCAAGCGCCGGGCCCTTCGCACACTTCTCACGTTCTAGAACGACCGGGACAGATCCACGACCGCTCCATGCTCGCTGCCATCGACGAAACCGCGGAAGCCGATCGTCGGGGCGCGGTCGCCGCGACCGAGCGGAGTCGAGATGCGCACGAACGTCGGGCGAGTGCCCTCGGGGTCGTTCATGGCGTAGCCGACTGCGACGCTCACGCGACCGAAGTCGCGCGACAGGGCCAGCGAGACCTTGGTGGAATCCTGCCCGCCGAGATACCGCTGGATGGTCACGTTCCCAGAGACGCCGAGCGGCAGCGGAACGCTGGCGCCCACCGCACCGGTGTAGATGGTGTCGTAGCCGGTGGTCGGGTAGGTGTAGGCGGACAGTTCGCAGTTGATAGCGACCGGTCCGAAGTTCACATCGGCGCAGCGCAGACCTCCGTCGAGTTCTTGGGCATTGCGGTTGCCCGCCTGGACCCAGATGCTGGCCTCCACGTGACGGAAGGTGGCCGACGCGCTGTAGTTGATGACGGGACTGCCGTCGATCACCAGCGCCTGATCTTCGAACACGTAGGCGGAGCTGATGGTCACCGATTGCTTGATGTCCACTTCGCCAGCATCCTGCGCGAATGCGATGGCCGGAGCGGCGGCGAGAACGAGAAGAGATGCGATGAGAGGAACACGCTTCACTGGATGCCTCCTTATGGGCAGGGGTTGAGCTTAGTTAAACTATAGCCTATTTTGTATATAAGTCAAGTTACTACTTCTTCGTAATGATCGACTTCTTGTACGTATCCAAATGTGCGAGTGCGACTCCGGTGCCGCGCGCGACGCAGAAGTACGCATCGTCCGCGAGCTTCGCGGTGACTCCTGTGCGGCGCAATACGAGTTCCGGAAGATGGCGCAGCTGGCTGGTGCCTCCCGTCAGAATGATACCGTTATCGATGATGTCGCTTGCGAGCTCCGGTGGTGTTTCCTGCAACACCTTGCGTACCGCACCCATCATCTCGCGCAGTTCCCTGTTCATCGCCTGCACAATTTCGTTGGTCCGCAGTTCAATAGTGCGCGGAAGACCCGTGACGAGGTCACGCCCTTTCACTCCCATCGAGAGTTCTTGCGAGAGCGGCACAGCAGCGCCGATAGTTATCTTTATTTCCTCAGCAGTCTTGTCTCCGATGGCGAGGTTGTACTGCTTCTTCACGTGGTCGGTAATGGCGCGGTCGAGTTTGTTGCCAGCACACTTCACTGAAGTGGATGCGACGATGCCGCCGAGAGAAATCACGGCAACGTCGATGGTGCCGCCACCGAGGTCAGCGACCATGCGTCCCATTGGCTCCTGAATGGGAATGCCGGCGCCGATAGCGGCGAGGATGGGTTCCTTCACGACGTACGCATCTTTGGCACCTGCCTTCACTGCAGCTTCGATGACTGCGCGCTTCTCAGTTGAAGTAACGCCGGCAGGAACAGACACGAGCACGGTCGGTTTGAAGAAATTCCATTTGCCGAGTGCCTTACGCATGAAGTAGCGCAGCATGGCTTCCGTTACACGGTAATCAGCAATGACTCCATCCTTCATAGGGCGGTAGGCGGTAATGCCGTCAGGGGTACGTCCGACCATCTTCTTCGCCTCTATGCCGATGGCGAGCACCTTGTTGTTCTCCGCAGAGACGGCGACTACCGACGGCTCATTCAGCACCACACCCTTTCCCGGTAAATACACCAGCACATTGGTGGTGCCGAGATCGATTCCGAGTTTTGGTGAGAACATCGCCATAGCAAGTGGCCGTATGATACCCCGCGTGCGTACAGCCCGCCAAATTCTTGGGGATTACCGGGCGACTACGGTACAATCGAACCCATGTCGGCAGAAGAAATGAACTTCAAGGTTTCGGGCGGCCGCCCGCTTTCGGGCTCTATTCTCACGAACCGCTCCAAGAACGGCGCCGTTGCACTCCTTGCCGCATCGCTTCTGAATAAAGGGACAACAACGCTGCGTAAAGTTCCGAAGATTGAAGAGGTAAATCGCCTTGTAGAGGTGCTCGAATCAATCGGCGTCACCGTCGAGCGCGAGGACCACACCATTCGCCTTACACCTCCGGAGACCATCGACCTACGCACGATTGACAAGGCGGCTGCCATGAAGACCCGTAGCATCCTCATGTTCATCGGTCCCCTCCTGCATTCACTTCGCGAGTTTGATATTCCGCAATCGGGCGGCTGCAATTTTGGAACACGCACGGTACGCCCTCACCTCTGGGCGCTTGAGCGCTTCGGCGTCTCTATCGAGGCGCTCACCGACAGCTATCACGTCACGCATGACGACCTTGCGCCTGCGACGGTGATTCTCGAGGAGTCGAGTGACACTGCAACAGAAAATGCACTCTTTGCTGCGGCAGGTATACCGGGCACCTCAGTCATCAAGTACGCCTCAGCCAACTATCAGGTTCAGGAAATTTGCGGCTTTCTGCAGGCGCTCGGAGTAACTGTGACCGGCATTGGCACCACGACGCTTACCGTCACGGGCGTGAAGGACATCAATATGGATGTGGAGTACACGGTCGCAGAAGACCCGACCGACGCCATGTTCTTCCTTGCTGCTGGCATCGTGACCAAGTCATCACTGACCATAGAGAAGGCGCCTATCGAGTTTCTCGAAATCGAACTTTCCATACTTGGCAAGATGGGACTCACTCACACGGTGACTGACGCAGGAGTATCCGAAAACGGCATCACGAAACTCGCCGATATCCATATCGAACCGTCCGAACTCACGGCGTTCCCGGAAAAAATCCATGCGCGTCCCTACCCCGGCCTCAACATCGACAACCTTCCCTTCTTCGCCGTCATTGCGACGCAAGCAACTGGTAAGACGCTCATTCATGATTGGACCTTTGAGAAGCGCGCCATCTACTACACGGAGCTCGACCGCTTGGGCGCAGAGACGATTCTCTTTGACCCGCACCGCATTCAGATAGTAGGTCCGCGTCATCTTCGCGGCGCAGAACTCGTATGCCCTCCCGCCCTTCGTCCGGCGACCATTCTTCTCATTGGCATGCTCGCTGCGGATGGCGTCTCTATGCTACGCAATGTCTACTCCATCAATCGCGGGTACGAGGACCTTGTCTCTCGCCTACGTTCTATCGGCGCAGAAATTGAACAAGCCTGATTTGATACACTAGAAGGATGAAGTCGATTGGCGAAATCCTACCGAAAGGGTTACCGGAGAAGAAGTCCAAGAAGACAGAGCGGGGCGAACTGATGCGCTTCTTCCAACGCCATCTCAATTACGGCCGTGCGCACGACGGTCTTCCCATGCTCACCATGAGTCGCATGGGCAAGATTCTGGAGGCAATTCCAACCGATGACCTGTACTACCTAAAGACAGTCTGCAGCCGTGCCAAGCATTTCAGTAAGAAGTTCTGGTGGGAGATTGACCCCAAAAAACACGTCAAAGAGCACACAGAACAGCCATTTTAAGGCGTTTTTGACAGGTCTAAAGGGTTCTGCTATATTACTGATGACGCGCTTGCCACTAGCGAGTCACCCCGGGCGTGCTGAACGCCTACCAAAGCCCTCCTATCCCCCTTGGAGGCAGGAAACCCCCGGAGGCTGTTAGCTTCCACCCCGAGTCCGTCCAGACCGAATTGGTCGCATGGCTTCCGGGGGTCCTTTTCCCGCTCTTTCGTTCATTCACCCATCCGAACCGTCTGCCACTTCCGGCCGGCGGTTTTTTGTTATAGTCAGGGCATATGCTGCTGCCGATTCTGCAGGACGGCGACCCACTACTTCGTCAGGTCGCAGCGCCCGTACCCCCGGGCATGTTCGGCACGCCGGAGTTAGACCGCATCCTCACGGACATGAGTGAGACACTTGATGGCCAGGTGGATGGTGTCGCGCTTGCTGCTCCGCAGGTCGGCATCTCCTTCAGGATATTCATCGTACGATACGACCGCATGAGTACCCGCGAGGGTGATGTTCCAGAGGACGCAACTGCTGAAGTGGGTGTCTATATCAATCCTGAGTTTGTGAAATCCTCGAAGAAGCGTGACGAGATGCAGGAGGGCTGCCTCTCAGTGCGAGGTATTTACGGAACCACGCTACGGAGCACAAATGCGACCATGCGCGCCCAGGATGAACGGGGTGTGTGGTTCGAACGCGGAGGCGGAGGTATCCTCGCACAAGCATTCCAGCACGAGACGGACCACCTCGACGGTATTCTCTTCATAGATCACGCGGAGGAAATCCACGAGCAGACTCGAGAGGACGAAACGGAACATGGAACAGAACCAGCCTAGGTTTGTGTATTTCGGTACCCCTACCGTTGCCAGCGAAACTCTGGAAGCGCTTTTACGAAATGGGTACACTCCTTCACTCGTCGTCACCTCTCCTGACGCGCGCCAGGGACGCGGCATGATGCTCACTCCATCTCCGACAAAGGCCGTTGCACTTACGCATGGCATCCCCGTCATCACGCCCGAAGAGCTGACCAAGGAAGTTGTCGCGAAGATTGCGGAGTACGGCGGCGAATACGCGCTCGTAGTTGCCTACGGTAAACTCCTGCCACAGATGCTCATTCACGCATTCCCGAAAGGAATACTGAACATCCACTACTCTCTCCTCCCGAAGTACCGTGGCGCTTCTCCGGTAGAGGCCGCGCTCCTGGCGGGCGACACCGTCACCGGCGTTTCAATACAAAAAATGGTGAAGCAGATGGACGCGGGTGACGTAATGGCAATGAGGGAAGTGCCTATCTATCCGGAGGAGACTGCGCGCGAACTGCGCGCTCGTCTCATTGACGAAGGCGCAGACCTTCTTATTTCCTCCCTGCCGTCATTCCTCGCAGGCACTGCAGTCTTTACGCCACAAAATGAATCCCTCGCGACGTTCTGTCGCAAGATTGCAAAAGAAGAAGGCTTGCTTGATTTGGCCGAACCAGGTGACACGAACTGGAACAAGTACCGTGCCTATGCGGAAAACCCTGGCACCTATTTCTATATGACCAAGAATGGCCATCCGCTCCGGGTGAAAATAAAGACTGCTGAACTACACCACGGACACTTCCGCCCGGTACGCGTTGTCCCTGCAGGCAAAACTGAAATGGATTACGCGGCACTTCTCATGTCTGCCGCACCAGGTCGTCTATAACGATGCGAGGCCGCGCCATATGGCGCGACCTCTGTTCGACTCTCTGCACCTACCGCAGCATAGAGCGGGGGATGAGAGGAATCTGCTTCCACGTCATGGTCCTTATGTCGATTGCAGCGATGAAGCCTTCCAGAGGAGGCGGCTTCGGGGGAAGTTCGATGCTCTCCCCTCTGGTAAATCTCTTTCCGGCATACAGTCCCGAAAAGACGATGTTTTTGGGGATTTGACTGCCCTGCCGTTCCGTACCGTTTAGGCGCCGTGCGCCGTACTTGTAGACCATGACGCTTCCTTTCGTGTCCTGCCGAATGGGACTGTAGCGCACACGTCCAAAATTGCCTAGATCCCGAACTGGAAGAATTCCTTTACGCGCATGCCACCACGGCGCATCAGTGACTGATGTTTCTTATTTGCAGTGCGCAATTCCTTTGCAAGCTCTCCAGCCATTTTGTCGAATGCGTTCTTGAGCGTTTCTGCTTCAGCGCGAGCATAGAAACGCTTTCCTTCTACCTCAAGGTTCACATCGGCATAGTAGATGCGTCCATTCACATGCGCTTCCGTAAATTTACCAAGGTCAACGTACGCTTTCGGTTCCGACGCAGTCTTCCCAATATATTTAGCGATGTTTTGCAGCTTCTTAGTAGCTTTTTCTACTGCCGCATCGGTGAGCTCATAATTCGTTCCCTTGAATTGAATCTGCATACGGTTTCAAGGTT
>CAYNNZ010000006.1:0-50872 GCA_964398815.1 uncultured Candidatus Saccharibacteria bacterium | reverse complement strand
TGCTAACGAGGCGAGCTGTAAAAGGCTCCGAGGGTTCGAATCCCTCCGTCTCCGCACGTGAAAAGAACCGCCTAGGCGGTTCTTTTCGTTCTATCGCACCCCTTCCCTCTAGCTCCCTACTCCTCAAAATACTTCCCCAGCTGATACCCCACGACCACTCCGAAGATGCCGCCAATGAACGAGAGCACTATGGAGTTGAAGGAGAGCGCACTGTCGCCCCACACGAGGGGGATGATGCTACCGAGACCCGAACCGAGGAACATACCGCCCCACATAAAGGTCTTCATGCTCATATCAGCAGGATAGCACTATGGTAGCGTTACGAATCCTATGAATGAACGCACGCATCGGGTGGCGGGTAAACTCAGGTTTCGTCTCGCAATATTCCTCGTCATCGGTCTTGCGATTCTGGGTTTCGTTACCGCAGATGTCGTTCGTGGCGACCTTCCGTTTCTCTTCGCGCTCGGCGCAATCGCGCTCGGCATTGGCATCGGCTATATCATTGGCCGCGTCGCAAACGTGAAATGGCATGAGACTGAAACGAAGGTCGTCACGCAGATGGATGCTGTCGGATTTATCGCTATCTTTGCGTATATCAGCGTACGCCTCGTCGGCAACTGGCTCTTTGCGCACTGGCTCACGGGCGCCGCACTCACTGCATTCACACTCGCACTTCTGGGCGGTGCGCTCGTCGGCAGATTCCTCGGACTCATGCGCGCGATATCCAAAGTCCTTGACCGCGCGAACGCACCTGACTGATACTTTAGTAATACTCGTAATTCTCTCTCGCATGAAAGCAGCTATCGCAATCGTTATCGCCATTATCGTTGTTGCCGGAGGCTACTTCCTCTTCGTACAGAAGACACAGGCCCCCGTACAGAATCCTCAGACCGTGGAGAGTGGCACTTCGGCTCCGCTTGAAACCACCAACCCTACTGCAGGTACCGTCGAGACAGGCAGTTCTGCCGCAGCCGGCATGGGCGCTGCAGGACAGCAGCCGGTAACCGTCACGTATACCGACAGCGGATTCTCTCCGAAGTCCGTGAGCATCACAGCGGGCACACCCGTGACGTTCGTGAATAACTCGAGCCACAGCATGTGGGTCGCATCCGATAATCATCCGTCGCATACACTCTACGACGGCACCACACTCCAGCAGCACTGCGCAACGAAGACCTCATTCGATGAATGTTCCGCAGCCTCCGCGGGCCAGACCTACACATTTACCTTCACGAAGGCAGGTACATTCGAGTACCACAACCACGCCCGCGCTAACGACACGGGTGCCGTGGTCGTGAAGTAATCACACATGACGTTTCTTCGCCTTTCTCCGGCTGAGCAGCTCCTGCGCGTTGCGCTCGCGTTCTCGTTCATCTATCCTCCACTCGCGGCATTTAGCGACCCCTATTCCTGGGTGGGCTACTTCCCTACCCCTCTACTCGACTTCGTAGCGCCGCATCAGATTCTCCTCCTGCATGCATTCGGGGTGGTAGAAATTGTGCTCGCAGTCTGGGTCGTATTCGCACGACGCGTACGCATTCCTGCGTTGCTGATGGCAGTGATACTCTTTGCAATTGTTGGACTGAACTTCGCACAGATGGACGTCGTCTTCCGCGACGTCGCGCTTGCGCTCGCATCGCTCGCTCTCGCCATGCGCAGGCCGGCACCTGCGCGCACCTCCTAATGGAACCGGTACGCAAGCTCGTCGCAGGAGGCATCGTGCTTGGGGACGCGGGGACAATAGCCCTCGTGCGGAATCGCAAAGAAACCGGTTGGTTTTTCCCGAAGGGTCACCTAGAAGAAGGAGAATCACATGAAGCTGCGGCTGTTCGGGAAATCGAGGAAGAAACAGGTCTTACCGACCTCGAACTACTCGACGACCTCGGCGAATACGAGCGATTTCGCATAGCACCTGACGATTCTGACGATACGTCCGAACTAAAAGTCATTCGTATGTATCTGTTTGCAGCGCAGCCGCATGCAATGCTTGCGCCGAGCATGGAAATAGAAGAATCCTGCTGGATGAGCTTGGATAAGGTGGCCGCCTCGCTCGAAAACGAAAAGGACCGAGTGTGGTTCTCGACGGTGTACCCGCGAGTGAAGGAAGCGATCCAGCGCGATTAGAAAAAAGCCCCGAGTTGTCTCGGGGCTTTTTTCTAATGGATTGCCTTAGCGACCGTGCGCACCAGCCGCGCATCGAATATGTCCGGCACTATCTTCTCCTTGGTAGGACGCGCCACCAGTCCTGCGAGCGCGTGTGCCGCCTGCAGCTTCATCGTTTCTGTGATGGTCTCGACATGATGGTCGAGTGCGCCACGGAAAACGCCAGGAAACACGAGGGCGTTATTTATTTGGTTCGGGAAATCGGAACGTCCGGTCGCAATGACTCCCGCGCCTGCAGCCCGGGCCTCGTCCGGCATGATTTCCGGAATTGGATTCGCGAGCGCGAACACGATGGAGCGCTCCGCCATGCTTCGCACATGATCTTTGTGCAAAAGCCCTTTGCCGGAGAGACCAATAAAGGCGTCTGCACCATTGATGGCGATAGCGAGGTCGCCACGGACTTTGCGCGGGTTCGTGAGGCGGGCCAATTCTTTCTTGTGAGGAACCATACCCTCTTTGCGTCCCTGATATATCGTCCCATGACGGTCGAGCACGACAATGTCTTTCACTCCGGCTGCAACTAAAAGTTTTGCGGTTGCTGCGCCCGCAGCGCCTGCGCCTGAAATGATCACGCGCAGTTTCTTTACATCCTTCTTCACTACCTTCGCGGCATTCATAAGCCCAGCAAGCACTACGATGGCAGTCCCGTGTTGGTCGTCATGCATGACGGGAATATCGAGTGCTTCGTTGATGCGGCGCTCGATTTCGAAACACTGTGGCGCTGCGATGTCTTCCAGGTTAATGCCGCCCCAACCAGGCGCGATAGCGATCACCGTACGAATTATTTCCTCAGGGTCCTGTGTCGACAGCACGATCGGCCACGCATCGATACCTGCGAACTCACGGAAGATGAGCGCCTTCCCTTCCATAACTGGAAGTGCGCCGTAGGGGCCAATGTTGCCGAGTCCGAGAACTGCAGTTCCGTCGGAGATGACCGCGACGGAATTCTTCTTTACTGACATTGAAGGCGTTTCCTTTGGGCGCTTTGCGAGATATTCGCTCGCGATGCCGACGCCGGGCGTGTAGTAGAGCGAGAGGTCTTCCTTCTTCGCGACTTTCACGCGCGCTCGTGTCTCGACGCGTGCGCCCGTCTTCTTAAATGCAGCGATTATTTGCTTCGGAGTTCGTTTTGGCATCTACCAACTAAAGCGCCTCGTGGCACTTTAGTCGAGTGGGGACAGTTATTTCCCTCCCCAATAGGCGTTCAGTGCCGCGCGCGTCCTCGGGCCGAGCGTTCCAGTCTGCTCTATGCCCTTACTTTTCTGGAATGCTTTGAGTGCAGAGATGGTGCAGTCGCCGAAATAGCCGCCGACGGGACAGTCATAGAAATACCCTCCGCCTGGCGGATAGAGGTTCAACCTGCGCAAACCCTGCTGAAGCGAGTACACCTCTGCACTCGTGGTGTTTTGTGCAGGAGAACCAGTAAAGCGATGCGGTAGTGCGAGCGTATCGTAATACGCGACCGGGCGACCAAAGAATCGCTCGATGCCGCGATAGGTCGAATTAGCGAAATCGCGTTCAGCGAGCGGTAGAATCGCTGGATTCTGTATTTTTCCTTCGTATATATAGGAGTATTCAACAAGAACGCTCGGGAAATTAGCGGTGTTGTAGGCACCAACAGCAATCAAGTCCTTGTCTGCAGTGACGCCGAGGTTCTCGATAGCGAGTGAGCTCGTCGCGTTGTATCGATTCAGCTCGTTCGCAATCTTCACGCCAAGTGCTTGGCTTGGGACGGCATTGCCGAAGGACGCATCTGGTACATAAATAGCGAATCCAGACTGATTAAAATCGCCTGAGTCATTCAGGTGGACATGGATGGCAAGGTCTATACCGTTTTCATTCGCCCACTTCGTGATGCCATAGAGGCGCGTTGCCACATCGGTCGGCGCTGTGTTGTGCGACGCTTGGAATCCGCTTGAAGAAACGTCGCTTGTGGTAGTCGTCTGCGCCTTATGGGACTGAATGAACTCCCCTATCGAATCCCATTCTTTCGCAAAGTAGTCAGTGAGTGCTGCATTCCAAGAAGTTCCGTCACGAGCGACCGTCACCGAGAGGCGTGGGTCGGTTTTAAGCTGTGCGGCAAGCGCCTGCGCAATAGCGACGTTCACGTCTCGCTCGTAGACACCCTGATAGTCGGTCCCACCGAATCCTGGCTCATGTCCTGGCACGATGAGCACCTTCACCTTCTCTCCTCCCTTGAGAGCCGTCTGGTATTTGGCCTGTAGCTGGGTGACGCTTGTGGTTGCGGCATGCGCCGGGAACGCAAGAAGGAGAAAAGAGAGCGCCAAGACGAAAGAGCGTTTCATAGAGTGAGTATACCGTGCACATGTGAGGCAAAAATGAAGGATATACGCCGCTTATTGACAATAAGTATATATTGTGCTATTATATAAACAATGCAACGCCGGGACTTTCCGGCACGGTTTTATCAAAAGGGAGACCTAGTAATGAATGCAGCGTCCTTTTCCAAGCAGGCACTCAAGCTGGCGCTTGTCGCCTCGGTCGCGCTTATGAGCACGACCCCGGCATTTGCCCGGCCCAACCAGTCCCGCATCGACCTGCCCGACGGCTCCACAGCCGTCATCGTCAATGATCGTCAGGGTGGCATTCTCGCCCCCTCGGAGACCACCGTGCTCGTGTTCCACTGCACTGACCGGTGCGTGCCGATCGTGGCCCAAACGGCCAATGGCGCCTCCGTGATGGAAACGGTGGTGCCGGCGACGATCAACGCCGCGGGCCAATACCTGGCCAATCGCGTCCTGCGTCCGCCCTCTGTGAATGTTTCCGCCGCCAACGGCGCGAACGCCACGACGGGAAATTCGACCGCGAATGCGACCGGCGGCCAAAGCAGCAGCACCTCGGATGCAGATGCATCCGCGACCGGTGGTTCTTCTTCGGCGTCCGGCGGCCAGGGCGGATCGGTGACTAACACGGTCACCGTTAACCCCAGCCAAACGACTACTCCTGCTCTGGTGCCGTCATGCACCCTCACGGGTGTCCCGGCGGCTATCGTGTCCGGTGGCGCGGCGACGCTCAGCTGGGCCTGCCAAAACGTCACGTCTGCGAGCATCAACGGCATCGGTTCGGTGAGCACCTCTGGTTCGCGCGTCGTCACTCCGACGAACACGACCCAGTATGTGCTCACCGGGACCGGTGCGGGCGGAACCGTGACGGCGAACGCGACCATCACGGTTGCGCAACCGCCGCTCGCTCCGACCTGCACGCTCACCCCGAGCCCGTCGATTATTCAGAACGGCTCGGCGACCACGCTTTCCTGGTCGACGACGAACGCCACCAGCGCCGTCATGAATCAGGGTGTGGGTCAAGTGAACGTTCCCGCCGGCATGATTATGCAGACTCCCAGTTCCACTCGGACCTACACGCTCACCGCGTCTGGCCCGGGCGGCTCAGTGAACTGCTCGGCGACCGTGACGGTGGTCGGCATCGTGCCTCCGCCCCCGCCTCCTCCGCCTCCTCCGCCGCCCGTCATCATTCCGCCGGGCATCTGAGTAGACCGACGAGGCCGCGAGGCCTTCATATCGGGCCACCTCTTCGCGAGGTGGCCCGATTCTTTTTCTATATACTGTGCGCATGCAGCCCGACGACCTCCTCCTTTCGCACTTCTCTCGCGTAAAGCCCGATCAGAAGAAGGCGCTCGAGCGTCTCGGCATACGTACTATCCGCGACCTGCTCTATCACTTCCCTGCTCGCTACGAGGCGGGTGGCCCGACCGGCACTATCACGAGCGCGGCGCTCGGTACGGATGTCACGCTCTACGGAACGATTCGGAAACCTGAGGCGAAGAAGTCTTGGAAATCAAAACGACCAATGGCAGAGGCGTGGCTCGAAGACGCGTCTGGTCGCATTAAGCTCCGCTGGTTCAGCCAACCCTACATGGCAAAGATGCTCCACGACGGAATGGTGGTGAAGGCGACCGGCAAGGTAACGGGGACGGAAACCTCTCGCTATCTTGCGAATCCTGAAATCGATAAGACTGCCATCGAGCCGGAGAACGTCCACGACACTCTTTTTGTTGAGGGAATGCTTCCGGAGGCGGACCAGCTCTTCCCCATATACCCGGAGTCAAAAGGTATCTCTTCGCTCTGGCTTACCCATGCAGTGAAGAAGGTCCTCGCAGAGAAAGTGCATGAGAAAATTGCCGACCCATTCCCGCAGGACCTGCTCGCTCGCTATAACCTCCCGACGCTCGCCACAGCGCTCGTGTACGTGCACGCACCACGCAAACTTCCTGACGCGGAGGGCGCGCGCAAGCGATTCGCGTTTGAGGAAATTTTCGCACTCCAGCTTGCGATGGCACGCGAGCGCGCCGCGAACCGCGAAGAGGTCGCGCTTCCGGTTGAGGTAGATCGCCAAGCGCTCTCTTCATTCGTGAAATCCTTCCCCTTCCCACCGACCGAAGCGCAGGAACGCTCCATGGAGAGCGTCATTACTGATTTCGAGAATGCATACCCGATGCGCAGACTTCTTGAAGGAGATGTCGGCAGCGGAAAGACTGCCGTTGCAGCCGCTACCGCCTACATGGTTGCAACCTCGCGCCCTCCGGTGCGCGGTGCCGTCGGCGCTGCGGCGATTATCAAGCGGCGCGAGGGAGGATTCCTCCAGACGGCATACATGTGCCCAACGGAAATCCTTGCGAAGCAACATTTTTCTACATTCGTTTCGTACTTCAAAGAACATCCGATTCCCATTGGACTCATCACCGGCAGTGAGTGTCGGAAATTCCCGAGCAAAGTGCGCGGGGAGGAATCGACGAAGATATCGCGTGCGCAATTTTCAAAATGGGTCGCGAATGGCGAGATTCCCATCGTCATCGGCACACATGCGCTCGTGTATAAATCCATCGAATTTCAGAATTTGGCGTACGTCATCATCGATGAACAGCATCGATTCGGCAAAGCCCATCGTCAGAAACTAACGAGGAAGGGCGGTGTCTCCCCACATCTCCTTTCCATGACCGCCACGCCCATTCCGCGCACGCTCGCGCTTACTATCTACGGCGACCTCGACATTTCCCTGCTGGATCAGATGCCACTCGGGCGTAAGCCGGTCATCACAGAAGTGCTCGGACCAGAGAAGCGTGAAGATGCGTACGAACGCGTGCGTAAAGAACTCGCCGCGGGACACCAAGCCTACGTGATATGTCCGCGCATTGACGAGCCGGACCCCACGAAGGAACTGGCCGTTCAGGCAAGGTCAGTAAAAGCAGAGGCAGAACGTCTTCGGAAAGAAGTCTTCAAAAATGCAGAGATAGACATCCTGCACAGCAAGATGACCCCGAAAGAAAAAGAGGATGCGATGAAGCGGTTCGAAGACGGCGAAACGCAGATACTCGTCGCCACGTCAGTGGTCGAGGTGGGCGTGAACGTGCCGAATGCGACCGTCATTCTTATTGAGGGGGCAGAACGCTTCGGGCTCGCGCAATTGCACCAGCTACGCGGCCGCGTCATCCGTTCAACTAATCAAGCATATTGTTTCGCACTTCCGGAATCGTTCGGGCAAAACACCAAGGACCGCCTGAAAGCCCTCACGACGGCGAAAAATGGATTCGAGCTCGCGGAGTACGACCTCGCGCTGCGCGGTTCAGGAGAGCTTACTGGAAGTCGCCAGTGGGGTGTCTCCGATATCGCAATGGAAGCACTGAAAAATCTTCGCTTGGTAGAAGCAGCGCGCACAGAAGCACAGGCAATGATTAAAGCCGATCCAAAACTGAAGAAGTATCCGTCGTTGCGTGCACTCGCTGATCGTGCGGCCGACAATGTGCATCCTGAATAATTCGTCGGCTGGACACTAGGAATCGCGTCGTTATATCCGCATTCGCGGATACGGACATCGTTCACTCGAACATTCGACCTACTAGTCCGCCTGCTTGGACTCGAACCAAGAACCGCTGAGGTATAAGCTCAGTGCTCTAACCAATTGAGCTACAGGCGGTCGGATGTTTCTCGTTCACTCGCCCGTAAGCTCCTACTCTAACCAACTGAGCTTCGGACGGATGCTTTCACAATCTACACTCTTTTTTTGCGTGCGGCACCCCTTCCCTTTTGGTATGCTGGCCACTGGCAAATTGATACGGGGTACGTACATGAACAGCTCAACCGATAAGAACGTCGGCTTCTATCTCGGCACGGCGGTGCTCGTGGCGTGGCGGATTATTACCGCTGTCGCGCAAATCATCTGGTATGTGGGTGAAGCCGTGTGGCGCGACAACTGGCGAGAGCCGGCGGGAGCTTCAGCCTTCCTCGGGGTGCTACTCGCGATTTTCGTGGGATGGCCCGCATGGACCGTGTGGCTTATGCTGCACGGAAACTGGTGGCCGCTCCTCCTCACGGTGACCGCGTGGAGCGTTCTCTGTCTCGCCATCGCGGCGAGCGAGCGCGAACGGCCCTGGTTCACCCTCATGACCATCGACCACTAGGTCGAAAACGCGGCGGCCCGAGAGGGTCGCCGCGAAGTCGTTTACCGTATCTGATTAGGATTCGCTAGGCGGTGCAGCCGCAATATCTGCAACGATTTCGTTTACGATATCGTGCCCTTCATCCTCGCGCTTCTTTGGCGTGATGCCGTTCAGGATGAGAATTTTCTCAAACGCGTCGCGCTCGAGCGTTTCTACTTCTACGAGCTCCTTCGCGATAGCGTCGAGCGCTCCACGATGGTCTTCGAGCACCTTGCGCGCCTTCTTCTTCGCTTCTTCGATGATGTTCGTCACTTCCGCATCGATTTTTGCAGCGATGTCCGGCGAGTAGGTCGCTTCGCCATAGGAGCCGCGATCCGCAGCAAATGCGACCGGTCCAATCTTGTCGCTCATGCCGTAGCGGGACACCATGTCGCGCGCGAGCGAGGTGATAACGGCAAGGTCGTTCGATGGTCCAGTCGTGACGTCTCCGTAAATCATCTCTTCGGCTACATAGCCGCCGAGGGTTGCAGCTATGTCATCGAGGAATGACTTGCGGCTATGCATCTTCTTGTCCTCAAACGGAAGCTTGAGTGTGTATCCACCCGCGCGTCCGCGACTGATGATGGAAATTTTATGCACCGGATCTGCGTCAGGAAGCACAGACGACACGAGTGCGTGACCACCCTCGTGGTATGCGGTCAGCTCCTTCTCCTTCTTTGAGTAGAGATGTGATTTGCGCTCTGGGCCGAGCAGGACCTTCTCGATTGAACGGATGAGGTCGAACTGCGTGATTTCCTTACGATTCTCTCGAGCAGCGAGAATGGCACCCTCGTTCATGAGTGAATAGAGTTCTGCTCCGGAGAATCCTGGAGTGCGCTCTGCAATGACTTCGAGATTCACATCCGGACCAAATGGCTTCTTGCGCGCATGCACGGTGAGAATCTCAAGACGGTCCTTGCGATCTGGGAGGTCGATAGTGACACGGCGGTCAAAGCGTCCTGGGCGCAGAAGCGCCGGGTCAAGTACGTCAGGGCGGTTAGTGGCTGCCATCACGATGACTTTTTCGGTCGGGTCGAATCCGTCCATCTCGACGAGAATCTGGTTCAGTGTCTGCTCACGCTCATCATTGCCACCACCAACTCCCGTACCGCGAACGCGACCGACGGCATCGATTTCATCGACGAATATGATTGCTGGGGCTGCGCGCTTGGCCATCTGGAAGAGGTCGCGCACACGCGAAGCACCCACACCGACGAACATCTCTACGAACTCGGAACCACTGATGGAGAAGAACGGCACTCCTGCCTCCCCCGCGACTGCACGCGCAAGAAGCGTCTTGCCGGTTCCTGGAGCGCCCATAAGAAGAATGCCCTTCGGGATGCGTGCACCGATGTCGAGGAATTTCTTTGGATTCTTCAAGAAGTCCACAACCTCCATGAGTTCCTCCTTCGCCTCTTTTGCGCCTGCAACATCCGCGAACGTCACGCGATTCGTGGTGTCAGCTGGGTCGATGATGCGAGCCTTCGACTGACCGAACGTGAATGCCTGCATACCAGCGCCGCGCACCTGACGTGTGAGGAACCAGAACAGAACACCGAGGAAGATAATCGGGATGAGTATCGGCGCGAGTGTGAGGAACCAGAACTTAAGTCCGGTTTCCCCTTCTATCGAGATAGCGACCTTCGCCAGCTGGTCCGGCGTCACACCGTAGGTGGCGAGCGTCTCAGAAAGACTCGTCGAACTTTCCTTTACTGACGTCTTCTTCGTGCCATCTATGTACTCGAGTCCGAGGTCGTTGCCGGAAATCTTGATGACCGAGACCGTGCCTGCGCGCACGTCCTGTGCGACCTGAGAAACCGGGATTTGCTTCTTCGCTTCGTTATTGGTCGTGATGAGCGTATACGCCGAAACGAGCAAGAGCAGCACAAGAACGGTGGACAAGAGATTGCCCATGAAGCCCGGGCCGCCCGGCGTCAGGAATCCGCCTTTCTTCTTCCCTTTTCCGACTGGTTTAGGGCCTTTTTTGTTTGTAGGTGTAGCCATAGCGCGAGACAAATATGAATAAGCAGACTATACGATGCTTGATGAGAAAACGCTAAAGACGAAGAGCGTTTAGCGCGTTTTTTTGCTACCCTGCTCGTATGTCAGCGACCCTGATAGAGAACAAGAAAGCGCGCCTGCGCTTCTCCATTCTGGAGACCTACTCAGCCGGACTCGAACTCTCGGGTGCGGAGGTTAAGTCGCTGCGCGGCAAGCGCGGCTCGCTTGAAGGCTCCCGTATTGTGGTACGCGGTGGTGAAGCCTTCCTCGTAGGCTCAACCATTCCTCCCTACCAAATGGCGAATACCCCTGAGACCTATGACCCGGAGAAGACACGTCGCCTCCTCCTTAATAAGAAGGAAATAGCAGAATTGGCAGACGCGGAGTCAAAGAAAGGCTTGACAATAGTGCCTTTAGAAGTGTATAATGCTGGTCGCTTGGTGAAGCTCCGTCTCGCTATCGTAAAAGGCAAAGGCCAAGAAGATAGGCGAGAGGATTTGAAACGTCAGACCGATATGCGCGAAGCCGAGCGCGATGCGCGCGGCAAGCGATAATTCGGACATGCGGGCCAATCGCAGTCCCCACACCATCTCCTGATAGTGTGGGGACTGGGGGTGACCGGCTTTGACGGTCCCGTTCTTTGAGAGACGTGCGACGCGATGGAAGTTTGCTGACCATCTAAATCCCGCAAACAAAAATACTTGCAAACAAAACTGCAAGCGTACCGTCACCTTACGCACGTGAGGTCGGTGCGTTCGCTTTCGCGTAAAAGCTTCGCGCTTTCGCCTGGCGACGTCTACCCGTCTCGGTTCTCGTAGCGAGCGGTGTGGGCGGAATCTTCTACGAAATAGGTCACTGCCCTCCTAGGCAACTGGCTGAAACTTAAGGATTAGGCAGGAGCGTTTTCGCTAGCGTTCCTATTCTCCTGCTGAACCCTCAATGCTAGCTATGCGTCGTAGATGCGTCCTCAAAGAGGGATTCGGACTGGGGTTCAATCCCCCACACCTCCACCGATATAGAACTATGTGGAAACATATAGAACATTAGAAAAACCGCCTTATGGGCGGTTTTCTAATCTCTTAGAGATTAATCCTAGTTGCTTCCGTACCAACTCTTCTCCCAAGTCTGCATCTGCGTTATTTCAGAAGTTTGTGCACTGATAATCTTCTGCGCCATATCCTTTATTTCCTGATGCTTGGCACTTTGGAGAGCGGCTTGTGCCATCGACACGGCTCCCTGGTGATGAACTATCATCTCCGAAAGAAATTCTTTATCGAATTCATCTCCCGTCTTGCCTTGAAGGCCTGCCATCATGTCGTCCATCGCTCCTCCCATACCGCCCATTTTTTCATCGCTCATCATTGCACCATTAGCCATCATATGACTTCCTGAAGAAGGTGCTTTGGTTGCGGCAATTCCGTACCCTGCTCCAAATCCGATGATGAGTGTAAGGAGCGCAATAATAATGGTAGTCGAGTTTTTTTCCATAAATGTGAAGTGAAAATAATAAGGTGAGCGTCTTAGTTTTTACGGTGCCTTTGGATGAAGTAACCCCTGTGAGAAAAGTTCTTGGAGCATAGTCGGGCGCCGTAATCGTCGACTGAGAATATTGGGAGGAGCAGTCGATTGGCGAACAAGAAGAAGGATTGGCCAAACAGATAGAACTATGGCAATGCCGAGAAACACAAGAATCTCAACTACTACGGCTGAGAATGCCAACTGCCAGTGGTCTAGGTGTTCAAGGGTAGTCGCACAAAATGACATCTCTCCTGCTACGAACGGGCAATGTGATTCGTGGCCAACGCCTGGAAATGAGAAATACGGACCAAGTGCTCCAATGAGGAGAAAGAGTGATGCGGAAAAAATCAGAAGTAGGCGGTCCATACTTCCAGTATGGACCCGCTTTATTTGAGTGCAACTAGTTCTTCTTCTCGAGCCAGGATGCTTTCTTGTTGTAGATAGCACCGAACAACCATCCTGCCACAAATCCAACAACGAGACTGGAGAGTACTCCTTGAATCCATGAACTTACGGAGCCGAAAGGCTCTACAGTGAAGAGATTAAGCCACATATGACTTAGCTGAATGCCTGGCACAACTACTTGAGCGATGACACAAAGAATGAAAAGTATGACGAGTGTACCGGCAAGAGCAAGCCCAGTAGCCATGGGCGAAAGGCGTGTGTTCATAGTTGGTAAATTAAGAATATAGTACTAGTTTAGCTCTGTTGATCCCCCGCGTATTGATTGCAGGTGCACAACTAATCAAGCTTCTTCCCTTGTAAGAGAAGAGCATTGAAGGCAACGATAACGGTGGAAACGGACATGAATACTGCCGCAAGCCACGGCTGAAGAACAATACCCTCCGGAGCCAGAACACCCGCCGCAAGCGGTATCGCAACTACGTTGTAGCCAGTCGCCCAGAAGAGATTTTGAATCATCTTGTTGTAGGTAAGGCGTGAGAGGTTGAAGATTTTTGGAATATCACGAGGGTCATTCCGCACAAGAATTATGCCTGCGGACTCAATCGCAACATTCGTGCCCGCACCAATGGCTATGCCAAGGTTAGCTTGCGTCAGAGCAGGTGCATCGTTCACTCCATCACCGACCATGGCAACCTTGCGACCTTTACTTTGTAGTAGCTTCACTTTTTCTGACTTTTCTCCTGGAAGGACACGAGCAAAGTATTCTTCAATGCCAAGTTCTGCTGCCACCTCGCGTGCTACTTCGTCAGAGTCTCCGGTAATCATCGCGACAGAAAGTCCAGCGTGTTTCAGGCGATCTATTGCTTCTTTTGCCTCAGGACGAACGACATCGGCCACTACTATCGTACCTATGAGTACACCGTCTCTCTCCACAACAATATCTTTACCTCCTCTATGACCAACGAACACCGTTACTCCGTCCACCCTTGCTTGGGCTCCCATACCGGGAATGGTTTCAAAGTCTCGCACTTCGCTAATAGGCAGTTTTCTTTTTTGTGCTTCTTGTAGGATTGCTCTTCCAATCGGGTGTTCGGAATGAGTCTCAACAGCACTAGCGAGTGCCAACACCTCGTCTGAGGTAACCGACACAACACCGAACTCTCCTTTAGTGAGGGTGCCTGTTTTATCAAACAGAACCGTATCAATCTTCCTTGCCCCTTCAAGGGCGATGCGTTCACGAATAAGGAGTCCATTTCGAGCTGCCATAGTCGTGGAAATTGCAGCTACCAGAGGCACGGCGAGGCCAAGCGCGTGGGGACAGGTAATAACGAGCACCGCGACCATACGCTCTACCGCTGTTACGACCCCTGCACCAGCAAAAAGCCAAGTTAGTAACGTAATTCCTCCTCCTAGAATGGCAATAATAGTGAGATAGAACGCTGCTTTATCAGAGAGCATTTGCAGTCTTGATTTTGAGGATTGCGCCTCCGCAACCAACCGCATAACACCCGCAAGAAATGTCTTTTCACCGATAGTGCCAATCTCAACAGTAAGGCTTCCCTCCCCGTTAATTGAACCAGCAATGACTGCGTCTCCACTACCTTTATGAACCGGTTTTGATTCTCCAGTAAGGATTGATTCATTCACGTTTGACTGACCCTCTATGACTGTACCGTCAGCTGGAATCTTGGAACCAGGTTTGATTAATACCCTGTCGCCCACCGTAAGTTCAGCGAGTGCAATAACTTCAGTAACGCCTCCGCGAATAACTTCAGCCGTGTCAGGTAGTAGTTTTGATAACTCCTTGAGGGCTCCTTGTGCGCCCGTAACAGATTTCATTTCAATCCAATGACCAAGAAGCATAATTGCTATCAGCGAGGCGAGTTCGAACATCAAATCGTGCATTCCACCTGAAAGGATTGAAAACGCGCTGTATGCATATGCGGCAGTAACGGCAATGGCGATAAGAGTCATCATCCCCGGCAATCGTGCTTGTAGCTCTCGGTACGCACTCTGGAGAAATACCCAGCCACAGTAAAAATAAATGATTGACCCAAGTAAGAGCAGAACGTACTGCCAGCCGACGAATTCAGGACCCCTAATTGAAAAAACCTCTTTGGCCATCTCCGAGTAAAAGAAGATTGGTACCGTTAGAGCAAGCGAAATCCAAAACTTCTTCAAGAAATCAGCCGTGTGATGGCCTGCGTGCTTATCAGAATCTGTGTGATTATGAGAGGCGTGCTTCATTTATTGAAGTGTACCAAACAACACGGAAACCAAATCTCAAAGTAGTTTGAGACCAAGTTCTAATCTCGTGGTTAGGGTGTCCACATTTTCTATAGACTGATTACCTTTTCTTCCTTGCCAACTATTCCCACGTGTCCACAACCTGTAGGAAATGTGAGGAGCTGTTTAACAACAACGAGGTTCTAACTTCGTGTAGCCACCTCCACACTAAAAGCAGTCACCCGAAAGGGTGATTTTGCTTTTGTGGGTGGCGTGAGCAGGCAAACTGCTTTGCCTGCGTGGGGATTAACCGGCCGGAACATGTTTCGCGTCTTCGCGAAACGGTGAGGCGGGGTCGCGCATACTTATGAGCGAAGCGAATTAGTAAAGCGTGACTTCACCTCCGCACCTCCACACAAATCAGCGAAAGCCCGCATCTGCGGGCTTTCGCGTTGTCCCCACCTCATTCCTCATTTTCATGCGCCCATACTCCATATATACCCGCAGATAACCATCTGAATTATATGGAACTAGACCACGCCGCCCTCGCCACCAAAGAGTCTCTCGACGCTACAGTCGCCGCACTCACTACCAATAATTTCATTCCGGAAGTACTCGCTACCAAAGAAGAGGCGCTCGCTCGCGTAAAGGAACTGGTTCCAGCGGGCGCATCCGTCATGAACGGCGCTTCCAAAACGCTCGAGCAAATCGGATATATCGACTACGTGAAGAGCGGCGCGCACCCGTGGAAAAACCTTCACGAGGAGATTCTCAAAGAGACTGACCCGGAGAAGCAGGCGCTTTTGCGCAAACAGTCCGTACTTTCCGATTACTATCTCGGCAGCGCGCACGTCGTGACTGAGCATGGAGAAATGGTTTTCGCTTCAAACACTGGAAGTCAGTTGCCACACCTCGTATACACCAGCCCGAATATCGTCCTGGTTGTTTCAACTAAGAAGATTGCTCCAAACTGGGAAGGTGCCGTCGACCGCATCGACACACACATCCTGCCGCTTGAAGACGAACGAATGAAAGCAGCATACGGTTTCGGCACCACGCATGCGAAGACGCTCATCATGCATAAGGAGAACCCAATGTTTGGCCGGAAGGTCCATGTGCTTCTGGTCGAGGAAGACCTCGGCTTCTAAAGCTTACGCAAAAGCCGCCAGATGGCGGCTTTTGCTTTGCTATCATCACGAATATGAAACCGGTCTTGTTGGTACTGCTCCTTCTTTTCGCTGCAGTCCTTATCGGCTTCGCGCTTTATCTGGGACTAAAGACCCCGAGCAATGAGCGGACATGGGACGTCGCATTTTCTAAATTAAACACGACAGATACCCATGAGGACGGTAGCATCACCATCCATAACCTGCGGGATTTCACCTACGACATCGGGACCACTACCACGCGAGAGTGGCGCGATGTAACGGTAAATCCAGATGACATCGAAAGTGTCTGGTTCTTCCTCGACCACTTCAAGCCCGATACTCCGGAAGTAGGCCATACGTTCATCTCCTTCCGTATGAAAGATGGGAGCACAGTCGCGTTCTCGATAGAAGCGCGACGTGAGGCCGGTGAGAAATACACCTTCCTCGGAGGCTTCGTCCGCACGTTTGATCTCCAGTATCTCTGGGGAACAGAGCGCGACCTAATTGGTCAGCGCGTCGTGCTGAAGGATGAGCGGCTCTATATGTTCCCGCTTGTGCTCTCGCACGAGCAAGCGATAGGACTCTTCAAGGAATTTGCGAGAGAGACTAATGCGCTTGCTACAAAGCCGCGCTTCTACAACACGCTTACCGCCAACTGTACGAATCTTCTTGCGAACATCGTAAATCGGTACCATCCCGGAACACTTCCCTACGATATTTCGTGGAATCTAACCGGCCTTGCAGACGGCTACCTCGAGAAACAGGGATTCGTTGCAACTGGTGGCCGCGACCGGGACACAATGCGTAGCGACTACGCACTCACTCCCCATAAAAGCGAAATCGCTGCGCATCAGCAAGATAGCGCAGCGGATTTCAGCTCGTTCGTACGAACGCTCCTTACGGATTAGGGATTGGTGCTCGAGGCAGAATTGACCGTCGTCGAGGCGTTGATGGTGGTGTAGTTATTCACCACGGGCGGAATCGCGGAGTTGTCGCCTGTCGTCGTGGTTGGCTGCGTTTCGTTCGTTTGTTGCATGGTCGCGAATTTCGGCCAGACAAACAGCGCGCCAAGTACGATAAGGACTAGAACAATGAGTCCGACAACCCACACTGCTGCGCTTCCGCTGTTGTCGGGTCCTGGTCCGGGATTATTTACGATAGTTGCCATAGAGAATAGGGATGTAATTAGAGAACGTGTACAGTCGCATCCTACGAGACGGAAAATGACGCCCTCATGAAGACCGCCTGCTTGCGAGACCGTGCGTACGCTATATAGTGGCTTCCATGCAACAGAAACTCGCCACCATGCAGATTATCGCCGGCCTGCTCGGCATCCTGCTCGTTATCGCCATTATCGTCGTCGTTAATCAGCACAAGACAATTACAGAATTGAAATCCCCTGCAAAACAGAACATCACGGCCCAGCGCGACATCATCCGCGAAGACTGCACGGCAACTGACCCGAATAGCGTAGAGCGTTGCGCAGATGACCTTCAGGCTCTCTCCGATCTTCTCGCCCAGTTCAGCAAGGCAGTACACACAGGCACGAGTACTCCTATCAAGGGCCTTGATGGTGCGGTGAACAACATCAAAATCGACAAGCTTCCGAAGAAATAGGCCGACATGCTCGTCCGTCCGGTCAAAACACGCATATTCAAGGAGGGCGAAAGCCTCCCGAATTTCATAGAGAAGTACATTCCGAAGCTTAAAGAGAACTCGGTACTAATCGTGACCTCAAAAATTGTCGCGCTCGCAGAAAAGCGAACAGCACCGAACGACCCGAAGACTAAGGAGCGACTCATCAAGAGCGAGAGCACCTTTGCCCTCCCTACGAAGTGGGTATGGCTGACGCTGAAGGACGGCTTCGTCATTGCGAATGCCGGAATAGACGAAAGTAATGCCGACGGGAAGTTAATTCTCCTTCCGAAGGACAGTTTCAAGGCAGCTGCGAAGATTCGCACCGAGATGATGAAACGCTATAAGGTGAAAAATCTGGCTGTCATCCTCACCGACAGCCGTATCTGGCCGCTCCGTGCAGGAGTCACCGGAGTTGCCCTCGGCTACGCCGGCTTGAAGGGCCTCAAGGACTACCGCAAGGAGAAGGATCTCTTTGGTCGTGGCTTCAAATTTGAGACAGTATCGGTCGTAGATGGCCTCGCGGCGGCAGCCGTCCTCACTATGGGCGAGGGCGATGAGTGCATCCCGCTCGCGGTCATAGAGGGCGCTCCGGTCGAGTTCTCAGCCCGGGTGAAGCCCCACGAACTGCAGATTCCGCTTGCGGACGACATCTATCTCCCCTTCTTCGGGAAATTGCCCAAATTGAGGCTCAAGTCGAGGTAAAACCTCGCTTTTTGGCTATTTGCGTGGTAGAATAACGCTACAAACGCTTTGAGTACCGAACGAGTCCGTATTAACCGTGAGATTACGTCGCGCGAGCTGCGCGTCATAGGCGCTGAGGGTGAAAACCTCGGTGTTATTTCCCTTTCTGAGGCCCTAAAAGCCGCAGAAACGGCCGGTTTAGACCTTATTGAGATATCTCCGAACGCGGTCCCGCCCGTTGCGAAAGTCATGGATTATGGTAAGTTTCAGTACGAGCAGAAGAAGAGAGAAAGTGTCGCCCGGTCTAAAGCCAAGGTCTCTGAGACCAAGGAAGTACAGATAAAGGTGGGTACTGGAGAGAACGATATGCGGCTCAAAGCCAAGAAAGCAGCCGAATGGCTCGCTGAAGGCCACCGAGTGCGCGCCGAGCTCTTCCTCAAAGGTCGGTACAAGGGGATGGAAGAAGCCTTCCTCAAGACCCGACTGGAGAAGTTCATCATGCTCATCCCGTACGCGTATCGCATCGCAGAACCGGTCGCTCGCTCTCCCAAGGGCTTCGCTGGTATCCTCGAGCGCGATCCGAAGGCGGCAGTCCCCGCTAAAAAGCCCGAATCAACCCAAGATGAAAACAAACAAGTCATTCAGTAAGCGCATTCGCCAGACCCGAAACGGGAAGCTTGTCGTACGCAAGCCTGGCCAGGACCATTTCAATGCAAAGGAACGCGGCCGCACCAAGGGCGAGAAGAAGCGCGCACAGCAGATGCCGATGACCACTCGTCAGCGCCGCAATTTCCTTTCGGGCGTGTAATTTCTGTAATCAATTAACTTATGGCACGAGTAAAAGGAGGAGTAATCAGCGCGAAGCGCCGTCGCAACGTATTGAAGCGTGCGAAGGGGTATCGCCATGGCCGCGGAACCAAGGAGCGCCTCGCAAAGGAGTCGCTTGTCCACGCTGGCAAGAACGCCTTCAATCACCGCAAGGATAAGAAGGGCGACTACCGCTCGCTCTGGATAATCCGCTTGAACGCAGCTATCCGCGAGAACGGCTACAAGTCCTACTCGACGTTCATCGCTGGACTCAAGAAGGGCAACATCGAGCTCGACCGCAAGGTCCTCTCGGAGTTCGCTTCCAAGCATCCGGAAGTCTTCACGCGCATCGCGCAGAAAATCGCCTCCTAAAGAAACTCCCCGCGAAAGCGGGGTTTTTCTTTATATCTTTCGTGCGCCCTGCTTTGTGATTTCGTAGGTCTCCCCCGCCTGAGGGACGATGGCTTTTACCCCAAGGAATCCATGGATGCGCTGGGCGAGGAATCGCTCACTGGCTGGTTCACCAAGCGCAGCGAAGAAGGTTTTTGTCTGCGGGAGACAACTCTCCGCGAACTTCACCAGCTCGTCGCGGTCAGCATGCGCGGACCACGAGGAAAGCGTCTCTACTTTCGCACGCACGGGCACTTCCCTGCCAGCGAGCATCACCTTGGGCGAACCGTCCTGAAGCATACGGCCCGGACTCCCCGGTGCTTGATATCCGACGATGAGAAGCGTCGTATCGGAATGCGGGAGATACAGCTCTTCCCATTTACCGATGCGCCCGCCATGACTCATGCCCGCGCCCGCAATTATCATCTTTGGATTCGGCTTATCTGCAATTTGCATGGATTCTTCGCGCGACTCGGTCATCTCAAGGAATGGGAATTTGAAAATACTTCGCTCACGCTTGATTTCAGCCTGCGCTTCTTTATTGAAATACTCGTCTCCCCATTTCTCATACACGCGGGTCGCCGCTATAGCCAGCGGCGAATCGAGATACACCGGAATCTTCGGTATCTCCCCTGCCGCCATGAGATTCGAAATTTCATAGAGCATCAGCTGGGAGCGCTCGAGGGAGAACGCCGGCATGAGAATGGTCCCGCCGCGCGCTATCGCGCGCTTTAGCGTGTCGCGCAGTTCCGGCACGCGGTTGTCGAGATGCGGGTGCTTTCGGTCGCCATAGACGCTCTCCATCTGAATGACATCTGCATCGGGAATTCCTTCCCACATAGGGAGGTACGGCGACGGGCTGCCGATATCTCCCGTCAGTGCGACCGACGCCCCGCTTTCTGCGTCTTTAATCCGCACACTGGCAGACCCGAGGATGTGTCCGGTGTGGCGCAGTATGATGGAAACACCTGGCGCGACTTCCTTCTCTTGATGGTAGTCCAGAGCCTCTACACGGGCCATGAAGCCCTTTATATCTCCCTCGTCGTACATGGGCTTAAGTCCATGCTGATTCGCCTCCTGGGTCAGAATATTCACGCTGTCGTAAAGCATCACATCCATCAGGTCCTTGGTGGGCGGCGTGCAGTAGACCTTCCCCTTGAAGCCTTCGCGCATAAGTTTTGGAGCGCGACCTATGTGGTCGAGATGCGCATGCGTGATGATGAGCGCATCGATGGATGAAACGTCGTACGGAAACGGCGCGTACATATCTTTTTCCGCATAATCCCTTCCCTGCAGGAGCCCGCAGTCAATCAAAAGTTTTCTTCCGCCAACATCGACGAGAAAATTAGAACCCGTAACGGTGCCTGCACCGCCAGTGAACGTAAGCTTCAGCATTACTCCGAACTTTAGCATGTGGCTTGTATCAAGACTGAGCAAAGTTAATAGTGCGATATATCGCACTATTAACTTTCTGTGTTTCGGAAGAACGTAAACATAGTGAACGACAAAACCACGCGTTCGCGTGGTTTTGTCGGAGCCATCTCCTGTGGCAACTTTGTTTGCCACGTGGGTGCCCGCATCGCGCGCCTGTAGAACACCGAAGTGTTCACGAGATTCGCGGGATATAAGGCTCCCGAGAAATGAGCAAGTCGCTTAATGGAGATGGCCTGCCGAGAGTATACCAAAAGCCGCCCGTGAGGGCGGCTTTTGAGCTTTTACTCGAGGATTCCGTCGAGATTCACATCGTAGAGAATCTCATCCCCGATAAGTCGGTAGGAAATAAGCTCTTCCGGGGTGAACCAGAGTGCGATTTCGTTCTCGGCGTTCTCCGGGGTATCGGAGCAATGAATGAGATTGCGCACGGCACGATCATCCACAGCAGCAATGCTGTAGGTATCGATGGTAAAGTCGCCGCGGATAGTCCCGATATCAGAGGTTGCAGGCTCGGTACTTCCCGTAATCTTCGTGATAACCGAGACTGCTGAATTACCTTCCCAGGCCATCATGACGACAGGTCCAGAGGTCATGTACTTCTCGAGGGCGCGGATGATGTCCTTGCCGTATTCGATAGGCTCCTTCTCTGCAGAAAGGCCGGCTGCAGCACGCTCTGCAGCGATGTTAGTACCCTTCTTGATGAACCACGCATCATCCTTGTTGTAGTGCTTCCAGATGCGGTCAGAATCAGGCACAGTGAGCTTGAGGGCCACAAGCTTCAAGCCTGTGCGCTCGAAACGCTTGATAATCTCACCGACGAGGCTGCGCTGAATGCCATCAGGCTTGATGATGACGAAGCTGCGCTCTTTCTTTGGGTGCGGAATGGGCATAGGGTTATAAAAAAATCGCCTAGGGCGCTGGTATGACGCCACTATACCCTACGGGGCACACTCTGTCATCGCTTTAATTTCCCGGCGCGAAACGCCGCTGACCACGTCTTTGCTGCTCCAACTGCTCCCCGTTTGTTGGGGCTACCACGCGTATTTTTTGCTTAGTACCTGCCGTACCAGGGGAGTTTGATGCGCGGGTTATCCGCTTCTTCCCCACCTCTATTCGGTCGAGTATCTTCTTTGGTTCAATGTCGGAGGCACCAACCATGACATCGCCATCTCGAACGAAATAGTTTGCTTTACCCTCTGCACTCCATGCTGGGTTATAGGTACCACTTCCTTTACGATAGGTTTCGGTGGCCTTCGGGTGAGTGACGCGAATGGTGCCTGGTGTAGACCACCACGCCGGGTCTCCAAGAATAAGCATTATGTTCTTGCGACCAAGTGCGCCTGCATAGTGTCCGAGACCCGTATCAGGCGTAATGACATACTCTGCCATCGACATAATGGTGTTCATCTTTTCCATAGGCTCGCTGATACGCGTGACTCTAACCCCTGCCTTGCGCGCTGCATCTGCCATCTTCCCATAGCGCTCTCGACGCTCTGGGTCCGGATCATCGAGAAGAAGGATATGCGCTTTCGGATTTTCTTTCATGATTCCTTTCATGACCTCTGCCCACTTTTCTGGCTGGTACTCCTTCGGCATAACGGAGGACCCTGCGGAAATCACGAATACTGGTGCGTTTGGCGCAATGCGATATTTTCTGCGAAGCCCCCTCGACTCTATCTCGAAGTTTTCGTTCGTATCGATGTAGTGGTCAGTCGCATTAATGTCGTTATAGAGGCGCTGGCCGAGCATCACTTCAAAGTTACGCGCGATACGTGCAGGGATACTGTAATAGCGGACGCGATGTCCCTTGCGGTCTGGGTACTCCTCCGCCTCCCAGGTAGACCATTCGCCAGAAAGGATATGAGACGGGTCTGCCATGTCCTCGCTTTCAATCCCCATTCCTCGATAGTCCTCGAATGACTTGTGCGTATTAATGATGAAACGCTCCTTCTCTTCCTTCTCAAGCACCTCGCCTGACTCAGCCGGAGTCATGACGCGCACTCCATACTGCGCCTCGAGCGAGCTCAGAAGCGCCTTGTGCTTGGTGACCACCACAATATCTTTCGTAATGCCGTTTAAGGTTCGGTAGCGGTCGAGTGCATCAACGATAGGCACCATCACAACTGCGTCGCCAATCGGGTCATCGAGATACACCACTATCTGCTCAGCACGCTCGATACCCTGAATAAACGGAGACTCTTTATAGAAAGACTCTGCAAATGGCTTCTCCCCCACTTTCGCTTCTTCTATAGCGATGTTCTCAAGCTGGCGATTCAAGCGATCGAGCTGGCGAGCGACGTACTGCTTCGGCGTAAGCGGCTCTGCAGGCTTGTATCGCTTATTGAATGCCGCCGCGGCTTCGCTAAATTTCCTGATTTGTGCGACTGACTTCGTAGGATTCAAAAGCATGTCGCGTTCTGCGAGTACGTGCCCATAACGACTCGCGAGTTCTGGAGATGACTTGATGCGGTTAGCTAGGTTAGCTAGCTGCTCGGGTGAACTGCGATATACCGAAAGTGCCGTTTTGTATTGCTTGGTCGACTCACTCGAAGAATCATATCCTTCTGATTCAGCCACTTCCGCAAGTGCAGCAGTCGCTTCAGGAGCCTTCCCTGCTCCGTCACGACCGACAGCGGCTGGACGAGTAGCTACCACTGGTTCAAGCGGTGTACGTCCCCATGGCGGAATAACTGGTGGTGGGTCGATACGATAATCGTGCGGGGCATTGATGATCGTTGTTGTCCGCGGAACGGTAGTGGTGGTGGTTGAAGGCACGGTCTCAACACCCTGTCCTTCATAAGTTGCGAGGATGCGGACGTGTTCGGTGCCGTCTTGTCCTGCGCCCGTCACTTCAGCCACTTCAGCAAATCGTCCGAGGAATTGCGCGTGTCCATTTGCGTCGGTGCGGAATAGAAGTCGTCCAGTCTCACTATCTGGGTCGATATGAATACTGCCATCAGGACCGATCGGTATTTCAATCGGCGTTGCTTGAGTATCTTGTGAGACCGAAAGAAGTATGCGGAGCTTTCCTTCTACCATAAGTCGCTGTGCATCGGCATTGAGACCACTATGGAATGACCCGCCGCGCACCATGTGTTCCATTGAGAAGGTGTATTGGCCGTTAGCATCCAGCCCCTGATTGTGGTCACCACCCCACCAGAGTCGAAGTTCGTTCCTGTCGAATGTTGGTGCTGGAGTGTCGTTGTCGAACCACAGGTCGCGGCTCACGTGCTGCTGGCCGAGATTCGGATGTTGGGTGAGGTAGTCGCGCGGAGCGACATTCGCATTGACGGTATGCGTAATCTGCTCGGTACTCGCAGACACAATAAGGCCCCGATGCTCCAGTTGAGCAATCGATTCTTGGTCGAGTCCGCCATCGGAAGTGAGTGAAAGTCCGTCAGCAAGAACTCTCCCGTTTTCGCTCAGCTGGTAGCCGTGGTCACTGTGAGTAATCGTCATACCTTCCGGAAGACGTACACGTCCATCATCGCGAAGAATGACCTGATGTAGCGGCCCGTGGTCGACCGGCAGTCGGTGCTCAATGAGCGCCCGCAGGGATTCGGCAGGGGTTGCACCGAGATGGCGACCACCCTCATTAAATACGGCATCTCCGCGCACCAGTCGTTCTACCGCGCCTACCTGATAAGAATCAAAGAATGCGCCGGTCTCTTGGACGACCGCACCCACAGCAAGCCCGCTAATGGCACCAATCGCGGCTGCTTTTGCCACCCGTCGTCCCTTCATCGCATTGAATCGCTTGTTGCGTGCCTCTATTCCCTCCTCACCTTTCGTAAGGTCATTAATGCGGGTGGTTCGAGCTATTTCAATTAGCTCAGCGAGACTCTTACCGGAAGCATCCGGGGTTTTAGTAAAAACCTTTTCCAAGTCTGCACGTGTCTTTGCCCGCATGAGGTCGAGGTCGAGGCGCTCGCGCTCAATAGCCGTTGGAGCTGAGTAGGAAACCAGGTCAATGGACTGCGTCTCATTGAGAGAAAGGCGTGCTTCTATGTCAGCAAGCTTACTAACGAGCGACGCCCGGTCTTCTGCAGAAAGTGTGCGTACGGTCGGGTTACCCAGTTCGCTCTCGTCATACATAAGGGTACGCAAACCTGAGGTAAGGGCTCCCGCTCCTTCCATCTGGTATATGTATTTATCCATCTCTTCACGACGCGGTGACTTTCCTTCCTCGTAGGAGCGACCCTGTGCCATTTCGCGTGCATGCTGGCGGCGGTCTTCCTTAATGCGCTTATTCTCTGCAAATCCGGTGAGTCCGATGGCGACCGCTGCCGACCCACCGAAGGTAAGTATCTTCGCGACATTGCTCGAAAGAGCACTGCGACCAGCCCATACCCCTACCGAGTACGCGACGGCCACACCCGTCGCGAGCGTGCCCTCATTTACCAAACGGCCGACCGGCGTTTTCTTAATCGCCTCGATGACCCTATCTGCTGCGTTATAGTTTGCCTCTGTCCGTATCGCACTCTTGGCGGTACCAAGCTTGATATCAAGCTCAAGGTCGAGGTCTTCGAGCTTGGTGCCATGGTCGACCGCAAGCTTAACTTGGCGTGCCACCTCAAGGAGGTTATCGGCGTAGGAACTGTTTTTACGTGCGCCTTCTTGGGATTCGCTCACCTCCTGAAGAAGCCGAGTACGTGCTTCTTTGAAGTTGGCATCGGTGAGCGTGCCAGCTGCATATTCCTTAATAAGCGTGCTTATATCTTCGTGAATCTTACGTTCTCCTTCCGTACCTTTTTTATCGAGCGTGGTGCGTGATTCGCCCGCATGCACGGTTTCCTTGTACTCAGATGCGAAGCGGTCGACGATAGCACGCATCGCATCTTCGTGCGCGCGCTGCTCAATAGCCTGGTCGCCTTCACCAGCGTATATGCTCCCATGTTCGTTCATTGCCGCACGAGTCCTACTTATTTCCTTTTGGCGATAGTATTCACGGGCCATTCCGTGCTTCCACATTTTCCCAAAGAAGCCCTTGAACCCACGCATGTCTTCTTTAGAGGCCGTAAGCTTCCGTTCTGCCGCGTCGCGCACATTGTCCTCGCGAATTTCATCCGTATTAACGAGAACTACTTTGATTTTTTCACCTTTCTGGGCCGGGACTACAGGCGGGGTGGTCTCGACAGGCGTGGAGGGAGAAACAACCGGAGCTGCCGGTGGAGCCTGTTCCCTTTTATTCCTTCTTCCCTCCATACTCATAGGCTATCCGCCGACGTAGGTTTGACGGAACGCAAGCATCTCGCTTGCAACCAAGTTGTCCATATCCGGAATATGTTTCTGGCAGAACGCTTGAATCTCCTCATCGCTTCCCCCTTCGAGGAGCTTATCGAATGCAGGGAGCTGGTCTTCAGGTAAATGAGCAACAATTCCTGCGTTAATGCGGTCCTCAATTCGACTCATGAGGTCTGCCTTCACCTGGGCAAGTACTTCGTCCTCAAGTCCGGTGATGCCTTTCTCGGCGACGAGCTGATTCACGAACAATTCGAGGCTGGGGCTTGGAGTAGTCATGACTTCATCATAAACCACCACCTTGCTCTCGAGGGAGCAGTCCCCACTCTACTTCTCGCTCGGTCGGCGTGTGAGCACGATGGGGTCACCATCAGTCACGAGAATGGTGTGCTCGAAATGCGCAGAGCGCGAGCCGTCGCGGGTCCGGTAGGTATAGCCATCCGGAGCCAGGACCACCGAGGCCTTGCCTTCGTTTGCGATTGGTTCAAGTGCGAGCACCATGCCCGCCACAATCTCCTCACCGGTTCCTGGATGACCATCGTTCGCAATAAATGGCTCCTCATGCACATGCTCCCCTACTCCATGACCTCCAAGTGCCTTAACGACTGAAAAACCCGTACCCTTAAAGGCTGCGCCCGTTGCGTATGAAATATCACCAGTGCGATTCCCGGGGCGGGCGGCAGCGATAGCCGCCTCGAGCGCGGCCTGGGTTGCATTCATGAGCGCGTAGGCTTTGGCGTCTACCTTGCCCACGGGGACCGTGAGTGCAGAGTCCATTACGTACCCCTCGTGGATAAGACCGAGGTCGAGCGCGACGATGTCCCCTTCTTTGAGCGCGCGCGGGCTTTCATTCGGTATGCCGTGCACCACCTCTTCGTTTATTGAAATGCAGAGTGCTGCCGGGTACGGGCGATTCGCTCCCTCTGGAGTGTAGTTAAGGAATGCGGGAACATCACCGCCATCTGCAATCAGGCGGACTGCCTCATCCTCAAGTGTGGCTGTCGAAACGCCCGGCGCGACCATGCCTGCGAGCGATTCAAGCACGGCTCCGAGCCGCCTTCCTGCCTCGATAACGCCCTGCTTCTGGTCTTCCGTCTTCGCTATCATGCAAGTGCTGCTCGAATGGCATCACGGACTTCTTCCGGCGTGCCTGTCCCGTCAATTTCTTTTAGCTGTCCCTGTTCACGGAAATAATCGAGCACCGGGGCGGTATGCGCATGATATTCGCGCAGGCGCACCTTTATCTGCTCTTCGGTCGCACTATCAGGACGCGCATCGGTCTCATTGCGCTTCAACATACGTGCGGTCACCTCTTCGTCGGAGACCATAAGGTCGAGCACCACGTACGGACGCGTGAGCCATGAAGTAATTTCGTTAAATTCCTTCGCCTGATTCACCGAGCGTGGGTACCCTTCGCAAACGATGCCGGCATCGAGGCCGATATTCAGAATCGCTCGCTCAAATAGATAGGTGGCGAACCAGTCAGGCAGGAGCTTACCTGTGTCGTATACCGAGCGGACAAGCGCCCCGAGGCCGTTCTCCTCCTCGCGGAGCATACGGAACTGCTCACCGGTCGAGAAGTGAATCCAGCCCTGGCTTTCTGCAAGCATTTTGCCCTGTGTACCCTTCCCCGAGCCCGGTCGGCCCGTAATAATGACGGTGTTGGTTTTTAGTCCTTCCATGGCTTATGATGCGAGTCATACTACCAGCAAACGCTAGGTCTCGCATTCCAAATGAAATCACGCATCATCACCATCGCCGGCGCGCTCGGCAGCGGTAAGAGCAGTACCGCTAATCGCGTCGCGGCAGAATTGGGCTATCGTCGGTTCTCTTCCGGCGATCTCTTCCGCGCGATCGCCGCAGAACGCGGCATTTCAGTTGAACAAGTGAATCGTCAGGCGGAAGTCGAGCAGGAAATCGACCATGCCGTTGATCAACGACTGCGGGACATGGCTTCCGAGAGCGAACTCGTCATTGATTCGCGGATGGCATTCCACTGGATGCCCGAATCCTTCAAGGTCTACTTGGCACTCGACCCCAAAGCAGCTGCAGAACGCATCCATTCGCACATCAAGACGGAGGGGCGTGTGGGCGAGACAGGCGAAACTGTCGAAGAAGTGTACGCAAGCATTGTGCGACGTCGTGAGAGCGAGCAGAAGCGCTACATGAGCCTCTATGCTATCGATGTGCTCGATACGTCCTCGTTCGATTTGGTCATCGATACCGCAACCAAAAACCTCGATGGAGTGGCCACCGAGGTCTTGGAACGATATCGCGCGTGGCTTGGAGCCGAGCGCTAATTTTCGATTTTTTAATACTCGCGAAGCGAGATTTGCGCGTCCACCTTGCGAATGAGGTCGAGGAGCACGGTGACCGCAATAAGAAGTGCCGTACCGCCCACGAGGATTGCGGAGATACCCGTGACACCCTGCACGATGAACGGGACGACAGCGATGGTACCGAGGAAGAGTGCGCCCGGGAACGTCACGCGATTCACGACGTTGCCGATGTACTTCTCAGTCTCGCGACCAGGACGCACACCCGGAACGAAGGCTCCTGACTTCTGAAGATTATCAGCGACGCGATGCGGCTCGAAGGTAATCGAGGTATAGAGGTACGTGAACGCAACGACGAGTACGAAGTAGACAGCCCCATATTCCCACGGGTTGTTCGCAAATGCGGTGTACCACGCGCTTGCGGTAGCAAGACCCTTCACGCCGATGAGCGCGAGTCCGTTGATAATCATCTGCGGAAGAAGGAGCAGCGAGAGTGCGAAAATGATAGGCACCACCCCAGCCTGCAGGAGGCGAATCGGGAGATAGGTAGCTGCACCAGATGCGTTTGCTGCGCCGCGGACCTGGCGTGCGTAGGCGATAGGAATAGAACGCTCTGCTTCAGACACCATAACCACGAAGAAGATAGCTGCCAGCGCGACGAGTACGAAGCCAACGTATGCAGGGATGTTCGCTGCGGTCGCGGTGAAGAGCGCCTGCGATATGCCAGATGGCACGTTGGCGACAATGCCTGCGAAGATGATGAGCGAGACGCCGTTGCCGATGCCGAACTCGGTGATGAGCTCGCCAATCCACATAAGGAGGATGGAGCCGGCTGCGACCATGAGCACATCTACCGCCGTGAGTATTGGAGACAGGTGCGGGAGGATGCCCTGGTTCTGGAGAAGCGAGAGGAATGCGATGCCCTGAAGCATGGCGAGCGGAATCGTGATGAGACGGCTCCACATGATGAACTTCGCGCGTCCTGCCTCGCCCTCGTCCGTGTACATCGCCTTTATCTGAGGGAAGATGACGGTCGCCAGCTGCATGATGATGGACGCTGTGATGTACGGTCCCACACCGAGCATTACGAGAGAGAGATGCGAGAAACCGCCACCCGAGAAGAGCGAAAGGAGTCCGAAGAACTGATTGTTACTGAAAAACTGCTCGAGGAGTACGCGGTCAATACCGCCGATAGGAATCGCGGCAAGCGCGCGGAACACGACGAGCGCCGCGAGGAGGAAGAGTATGCGGTTACGGAGCGCTTTGTCGCTTAGAGCAAGTCGTACCTTGTGTGCGAGATTAGCGAACATTGGAAATTAGGGAGCCACCTGCCTTCTCGATTGCTGCCTTCGCGGTTGCGGAGGAAGCGACACCTGAGACGGAGAGTGCCTTAGTGAGTGTACCAGTACCCAGCAGCTTCACTGGGCGAACGCGGCCGGCGCGTGCGCGTGCAAGACCCTTCTTGTAGAGCGTTGCGGGAGTAACCGTGTCTCCTGCTACGAATGCGAGCTCGAGCTGCGAGAGGTTGACCGGAACGTATGCGAGACGGTCGATGCGCACCGTACGGGAACGGTTCTTACCATGACCGCGGAGCTTCGGAAGCTTCTTAATAAGGTCGCGCATCTCTGGGCGCTTGCGGTGACCTGCGCGTGCGTTCTGACCCTTCGTGCCGCGGCCCGAGGTCTTTCCACGCGTACCGCCACGTCCAACACGGACGCTTCGGATTCGCTCAGTCTTCGCCTTGAGTGAGTTAGTCTGCATACTTATTTAGTGAGGGACTTGAGAGCTGCGACCGTCGCGCGAGCGATAGTGAGCTTGTTCTTGGTGCGGGTGAGAATCTTCGCGACGACGTTCGTAACGCCTGCGTACTCAAGCACGGTACGCATTGCGGAACCTGCGACGAGACCGCGACCTGGAGAAGGAATAATGGAAATGATGGACGATGCGTACTTAATAGATACGTCGTGCTTGATGGAGTGGTCTGCCGTAAGAGGGACGGTGACGAGATGCTTCTTTGCATCGCGAACTGCCTTGTCGATAGCGAGCGCGGTGTCTGCACCCTTTCCGAGACCCACCCCGACACGTCCCTTCTTGTCGCCGATAACAACCGTCACCGAGAACGAGAAGCGGCGTCCACCGGCCATAACGCGGGCGACGCGGCGCACGTCGATGGTTGCCTGATCGAACTCAGAGCGCTCGCGCGGTGCGCGGTCGCGGCGAGGACCACGGTCGTTGCGTCCGCGTCCGCGAAGACTTCCGCGCTGTCCGCGACCTCCCTCAGGAGCAGCCGGCGCAGCCTCTGCAGCAGCAGGGGTAGCGACAACTTCCGCAGCCTCGGCTACGACGTCAGTCGTTTCAGTCTCGTTCATGGTAGTGGTATCGGTCATAAAGTATTAGAAAGTGAGACCGCCTTCGCGTGCAGCGTCAGCAAGCGCCTTCACCTGGCCGCCATAGTTGTACCCACCGCGGTCGAAGACGACTGCGCTGATACCCTTCTCCTTCGCGACCTTGGCGATTTCCTTCCCGACTGCAGCAGCCTGCGCGGTAAGGGAGCCCTTTGCATCGCGACCATGGCTTGCGCCGATGGTGTGACCAGCCGCGTCATCGATAAGCTGCACGCTGATGAAGCGATTGCTCTTGTAGACCGCGAGGCGCGGGCGCTCCGGAGTGCCGATGATTTTCGAGCGAATGCGGCGATGACGTGAATCGCGCTTTCCCTTCTTGGTGAGAATTGTAGATGCCATATGCGTAGATTAGGCGGCCTTCTTGCCCTGCTTACGGCGGATAACCTCGTCCTCGTACTTGATGCCCTTGCCGAGATACGGCTCTGGCTTCTTGACCGCGCGAATCTCGGCTGCGAACTGACCGACCTGCTGCTTGTCCGAGCCCTCGACCGTGATGGTGTTCTTCACGACCGTAACGGTGATGCCCTGCGGAATCGAGAGGGTGACCGGATGCGAGAAGCCGACCGCAAAGACAATGTCATTACCCTTGAGTTCCACCTTGTAGCCGACGCCGTTCAGCTGGAGCACCTTCTTGAACGGAGTCTCAACGCCGTACATCATTGCCTTCAAATGTGCAGCGAACGTTCCAGTGAGCGCATGTGCGAGGCGGGTGTTGTTGTTCGGAGTGATAACGACACCCTCCGGGGTGACCTTGATATCGATAGACGAATGCACGGAGCGAGAGAGGGTCGCCTTGGAACCTTTTACGGAAAGCGTGCCATTGCCTGCGGTGACTTCCACCTTGGCTGGTACGGGTATTGGCTTTTTAGCAAGACGTGACGGCATATGATTACCAAATTTCGAACAGGTTCTCGCCACCTACGTGCGCCTTGCGCGCTTCTGCGTCAGAGAGAACGCCCTTCGGGGTTGAGAGGAGACGTGCACCGGCACCGTTCTTCACCGTATGAGCTTCTGCAGACGGAGCGTAGAGACGGCGACCCGGCTTGCTGACGCGCTTCACGCCATGAATCTTGTGATGGCCGCGCTCATCGTATGCGAGGGTTACCTCGAAATGATGCGGGGTCTTCGATGCCTTTACCTCGGCGATGTAGCCAAGTGCCTTCAGCTTGTGAGCGATTGCTTCGAGGTGCTTGCTCGAAGGGACTGCCACAGAGGTCTTGCCGATTGCGCCGGCATTCTTGAGGCGAATGATGAAATCTCCAACGCGGTCGGTTACCATGATGCTTTCTTTACACCAGGAATCTTGCCTTCGCGGGCGAGTTCGCGGAACTGGATACGGGAGAGCCCGAAATCGCGCATGTAGCCACGGGAGCGTCCGGTGACCGCGCAGCGGTTCTTAACGCGTACCGGAGAGGAGTTACGGGGCAGCTTCTGTAGGCCTGCGGAATCGCCGGCAAGCTTAAGAGCCGCACGCTTTTCGGCGTACTTCTCCACAAGCTTAATCTTCTTGCGGTTCCTTGCGAGTTGTGAGGCTTTGGCCATACGAAAAAGCGCTCCGGGGGAGCTCAAGTAATGTATCAGCTAGGAAATACGGTGTCAAATAAGCGAGGGCCTGGTTCCGCGAGGTGCGAAACCAGGCCCCGTAGGCCGCCCTATTCAGCCCAGAACGTAGACCTCCACGCCGCGGAAATCCTGCGTGCCGGTCGCCTGCGTGCGCTCGTTCATACGGGTGCTGGCGCACCAGACCGCGAAGATACGGGCGCTCGCAAGGAGCTGCGCCCGCGAGACCCGGGCGGCCACCGGAGCGGACGGGCCGCTGTCACGGGCGCAGGCCGTCACGATGGCGGTGACCCGGCGGAGCTGGCGCGGCGTCATGGCGCCATACCTGCGGTCTTTGATCACCGCGAAGTCGAGACTCACCCCGCTGTACGGCGCGGTGATGCGGTAGTCGTAGCGCTGCCCAGAGGGCAGGACCATCGGCCGGGTGTCGGCCGCCGCGGTGGTAGAAGCGAACAGGGACGCGAGAGTCAGAGCCAAAGCGGCTTTGCGCATGAGAGTTTCCTTTCCGGAGCGAACGGGATGTTCACCTGACAGCCTTATAAAATAAAAAAGCACCTACGTCAAGTAGGTGCTTTTTTATTTCTTCGCAGGACTATTTCTTGAACGGAATGCCGAGGTGGCGGAAGAACGCATCTGCCTCTTCCTTATTCTTTGCGGTCGTGACGATGGTAATCGCGATACCGAAGACGTCCTTGAGGTCCTCATCTGCTGCTTCAGGGAAGATGGTGTGCTCCTTGATGCCGATAGTGAGGTTGCCCATATCGTCGATAGCGCCAGCAGAGAGACCGCGGAAGTCGCGCGTGCGCGGAAGCGCAATGTGGATGAGCTTGTCGATGAAGTCATACATACGAGCGCCACGGAGGGTCACCTGGTAACCGACGATATCGCCCTCGCGCATCTTAAACTGAGCGATAGATGCCTTTGCGGCGCGCGGCGCAGCCTTCTGGCCAGTAATGCGCGCAAGGCGCTCGGAGACGAGCTGCATGCGGTTCTTGTCAGCCTTTCCTACGCCCGAAGAAACGACAACCTTCACAATGCGCGGAGCGCGCAGGCGGTTGGTGTAGCCGAATTTCTCAGAGAGAGCCTCGAAGCTGGTCTGTACTTTTTCTTTTGAAAGCATCATAGGCAAATAGATTAGGAGAGCTTTTCTCCGCTCTTTACGGCAACACGGACGTTCTTGCCGTTACGATTCTCGCGGCGCACGCGAGTTCCCTTCTTACCTGACGGATCAACGACCATCACGTTTGAGATATGGATAGCGCGCGGACGCTCTGCAATGCGGCCGGTCTGGCTGCCAGTAGCACCCTTCAGGTGGCGCTTCACGATAGCGACGCCTTCGACGACTATCATCGCGGTCTCCGGCATAACGCGGAGCACGGTGCCCTGCTTGTTCTTGTCCTTGCCGGACACGACAACGACGTTGTCGCCCTTTTTTATCTTGAATTTTGCGGTCTGCTTGCCGCTCGTTGCTTTAGACATACTGAAATTTGTTACACGACCTCGGGAGCGAGGGATGCGATGTTCTGCCAGCCGCGTTCGACCAAGTCGCGGGGTACCGGACCGAAGACACGGTTCCCTTTCGGACCCATCTCCTTACCCTGCTTCTCAATAAGCACCACGGCGTTGTCGTCGAAACGGACATAGATGCCGTTTGCGCGGCGGAAGGGCTTACGCTGGCGTACGACGACGGCCTTGTAGATGTCCTTCTTCTTCACTGCCTTGCGCGGCTCAGCGGTCTGGATGGAAACAACGACCACATCGCCAATCTCAGCGTAGCGGCGCTTCGAGCCCCCGAGCACCTTGAAGACGCGCGCTACTTTAGCGCCTGAATTGTCTGCAACGGTGACGATAGTCTGGGGCTGAACCATAAATAATTAGTTAGCTATCTTGAAACGCTTCAACTTGCTGATAGGGCGAGTCGAGACGATGGTAACCTGCTGGCCGACCTCGACGGTGTTGCCTGGGTCATGCACCAAGTACTTCTTGGTCTTGGTCTGGTACTTCTTGTACTTCGGGTGCTTCACGTAGCGAGACACCTCGACGGTAGCCGTGTCCTTCATAGCCGTCTTTACGACGACTCCCTGGAACTTCTGGGGCATGGGAGCCCCAGCGGGGGTATTTGTTTTAATTGGCGTAGTTTCCATATCGTTATGCCTTCTTCGCACGAGAAGCGACCTCGGTCAACACGCGCGCGATTTCGCGACGGGTCTTCATAGGTGCGCTTGAGTCCTTCGGGCGAGCACCGGCAGCAGCAAAACGCAGGCTGCGCAGCTCTTCGCGGCGTTCCTTAAGGAGCTTTGCGAGCTCCTCCGGATTCTTCTCAGTAAGTTTCATTTTCTTAGCCATATTACGAGTGTGCGCGGGTTACGACCGTAGACTTGAGCGGAAGCTTTGCGCCGGCGCGGCGAAGCGCATCGCGAGCGATAGCATCCTGTACGCCGTCGAGCTCGAAGAGCACGCGGCCCGGACGCACCTCGAATACGAAGTGCTTCGGGTCGCCCTTACCCTTACCCATGCCCACCTCAGCCGGCTTGTTGGTGATTGGGCGGTCCGGGAAGATGCGAATCCAGAGCTTGCCGCCCTTGCCCGTTACACGGGTAAGCACCTTACGAGCTGCCTCAATCTGGTTCGAGGTAACGCGGGACGGCGTGGTTGCCTTGAGGCCGTATGAGCCGAACGCGACAGTGATGCCGCGCGTCTCAGGACGTGCGAGCTTCTCCGGAGACTTACGTCCGGTCTGCCACTTGCGGTGCTTAACTTTTTTAGGAAACAGCATAGGCGTTATTTAGCGGCTGGGCGCATTTCGCGGACAGCACCTGCGCGCTCCTTCTCGTTGAACTGCTCGCCGAGATAGATCCACACCTTGATGCCAATGACGCCGTACGGAAGGTATGCGCGCTCCATAGCGTAGTCGATGTTTGCACGGAAGGTCTGCAGAGGAATACGACCCTTCTTAATCTGCTCGGTGCGGCTCATGTCTGCGCCACCGAGACGGCCAGAAATGACGATGCGCACGCCGACGACCTCGCGAACGGCCATAACCTTCTCGACGGTTCCCTTAAGCACGCGGCGGAACGGCATGCGCTTCTCCAGGCCTTCAGCGACCATGTAGGCGACAACTGCAGCGTTGGTCTCCGGCTGGCGGATTTCCATGATGTCGAGCTTCACCGTGCGGGTCGTGCTCGGTGCAGCCTGCTTCACGACCTTCGTGAGCTCAGTGCGCAACTTGCCTGCGTTCTCGCCAGAACGGCCGATAACGAGGCCCGGACGTGCGGTGTGCACAATGACGCGAATCTCGCTCTGAGAGCGCTCGATTTCAGGCTCCGTTGCGTGCATGCCGCGCAGGCGCTTCTTGAGGAAGGTGCGGATAGCCGCATCCACCGCGAGGTTCTCGCGGTAGCTCTTCTTATCGCCAGCAAACCAGCGGCTCTTCCAATCACGGATGATGCCGAGGCGGTGGGCGTAGGGATGTACGGTGTGTGTCATGGTAATTATTTGGCTGCCTTTGCGGATGCGAGCTCGACTACAACGACGCTGCGGCGCTTACGGATAGGCGCTGCACGACCCATAGCACGCGGCATGAAGCGGACGAACATACCTGCGGAGTCGACGCGAATGTTCTTCACGGTGAGGTCCTTAACGTCCTCGCCCTGGCTCTTTGCGTTCGCTGCTGCGGACTCGATAAGCTTCTTGATAGGAAGCGATGCGCGCTTCGGGAGGAATGAAAGCGCGACGATAGCGTCAGCCACCTTCTTCCCCTTCACCAAATCAGTCACGAGGCGCACTTTGCGCGGGGACTGGTTGTACGTCTTGAGTTCCGCCTTCATACCTTATTTCTTGGCGGCAGGTGCAGCCTTTGCGGCCTTAGCTGCGGTGATTTCGGCCTCCTTGCGCTTCTGCTCGAGCTCCTTCTGCATCTTTCCTCCGTGACGGACGAACTTCTTGGTCGGGGAGAACTCGCCGAGGCGGTGACCCACCATGTCCTCCGTGACGAGCACATCCACGTGCTTGTTGCCGTTATGGACTCCGAAGGTAAAACCTACGAATTCCGGGGCGATTTGGCTGCGGCGTGACCATGTCTTAATAACCCCTGCTGCAGCAGGTTTCTTGTCAGCGACCTTTTTGAGGAGTTTGACGTCCACGTAAGGTCCTTTTTTAAGGGAGCGCGACATAGATAGACAATGGAAAGCCCGCTTCGCGGGATAGGTAAAATCTATATGAAACGGCGTAGGGTGTCAAACTTTAGGCCCCATGCTACGATTTTTACGGAACTGTAGCCGGCCACCTCGGCCGCACACCTCGGAAGGAGTCTTCCATGAGTCGTTCGCGTACCTCTCGCCGCATCAACCTGCTGACCACCAGCTCCTACGTTGCCTCGAGCATATTGGCCGGAAAGGCCCCTTTCAACGTGAAGGCCTTCGTGCCCGCCCTCGCCCTCGCGTAGGGCAGCTCGATGAATCCAAACAACTAGTGCCCCACCCCTGCGGTGGGGCCAAGTCGTTTGAGCGCTATACTGGTATACATATGGAACCCACCGAACACCTGCTCCCTGAAGAAATAGAGGCCCTGAAGGCCGACACCACCAAGCTGCGGCTTGAAGTTGCTCTCGGACTCGCAGTGATAATCGCGCTCATCATCGGAGGCTTGGTGTGGTACATGGCGACGCATCCTGCGCCAAAGGGCACCGGCGGACTTTTCGGAACCACGACACCATCCGGAACCGATTCGGGTTCCAACCCACCCCTCTCGATAAACGAGGAGACGCATTACTACACTGTAGAAGCGACGTACCCTTCAGGCACCCCACTCAAAGCGACCGCAGGCGCTGCGGCTGACGCGAAGGCCGTAGAGGTAATGAAACAGTTCGAGCTGAATACGATTTCAGCGTTCAAGGAGAATGGAGATTTCAATCACCTCACCGCGGAAGATAAGCAGATATATACGGACGGCCGTAAACAGGCGGTGTCTATCGAGTACACACTCAAGACTTCGCCGAAGACTATTTCCTATGTGTACCAAATCTATATGGACACCTTCGGTGCACACGGAAATATCTATTACCGAACATTCACGTTTGACCGCAAAACCGGCGCGAGCCTTGTTCTAGGCGATATATTCTCTCCCGGTACTGACTATCTCTCTTTGCTTTCGAAGAAAAGTCGCGAGGAACTTCCGAAGCAACAGGCAAAGCAGGAGGAGGTACCGGTTTCGGAAATCCCGATGGATTTCATCAATTCCGGCACACTTCCGGAAGCAGATAGTTTCCAGAACTGGTACCTAGAAGGCTCGACACTCACGCTTCTCTTCCCTCCCTACCAGGTGGCAGCGTATGCACTCGGTCCGCAGCAGGTAGACATCCCACTTGCATCGCTCGGTACCGCCATCAACGCCTTGTATCGCTAATATGGAAGACTGTCCGTTCTGCCAGCAGGAACGCATCTCGTTCCGCATCGTCGAAGACACGCCGCTCGCATTCGCATTCCTCAATCACACGCCGGTCATACCGGGTCACGTACTTATTTCCCCGAAGCGACACGTGGAGTGCTACGAAGGACTCGAACCGCAAGAGCGCGCAGAGATAGAAATTCTGCGACTGCGCATGCATGATGCGCTCTCACATGCATTTCATGCAGAGGGATTCAATTACGCATGGAATGAGAATGAGGTCGGTGGCCAATCGGTGTCCCACTTCCACCTCCACATGCTGCCTCGCACTAAGACTGACGTCGGTGTTCATACCTACGAGCCACGGGAATTCATCTATCGACCCGTTGCGGCGACAGACCGCCCTCGGACTCCTGACGAGGAACTCGCGGATATTGCGCAGCTGCTTCGAGCGAGCCGATAGAATAGACAAATAGTCGCGGGCGCCCCCTAGGGGGCGCCCGGTTCTGTTTCGCCGCGCTCGCGCATGGCGAATAGTAGCTCCTTCGGCATCCAGCACGCCGTCTTCGTCTTCGATTGCACTCGCGCCTGCTGATTCAGAAGGCGATTTACGATCCCTTCTCCGCGCCCGGGACTCGTGGTGTAGTTGAGGTACCCACCAGCCTTGCGCTTGAGCACTCCGCGGATTGCCGTCTGCTTTTCTTTAGTCAGAGGGAATCCGCGGAATTCCGCCCCAGCGCCCTGTAGGCCGAGCGTAATCATCCGCTCGCCCACCGAAATGGGCCCGAGGACCGTAGTAACGCCCGTCACCCACCCCATTGGGCTCACATTCACCCGATTGTCGTAGGTGGCGATTCTCGTGCCGTAGTGAATGACGACAAGTGTGGCGCGCGCTTCAAACTCCTCGTACAGGTGGATTTCATCCCGCGCGACCGGGACCTCTTCGTCATGCTTGCGCCTCCGGCGGGTGGTGTAGCCGCCGACGCCGGCCATCACCTGCGTGACCTTCACGGTCGCTTCGAGCATCACCCCGTCAGGGAGCGGCTCAATATGACTCACCGAGGCCTGACGCCCATCCGAGAGGAGCGGGTATCGTCTCGGCGACTCCTTATTTTCAAAAAGAACGCTGCGTTCCATAGAATCCCCTTTCAGGATGTGTGTATGGTTCGATGTCCTTATAGCCCTCCTGCCCATAAACCGCAACCGCCGCTCTTTCGAGCGGCGGTTGCTGGTTGTTAGGAGCGCTTCTTGCCGACCTTGCGGCGAGAAACGATGAACTTGTTCGAGTACTTCTTCGGCGTACGAGTCTTCTGACCCTTTCCGGTCGGACGTCCCCACATGGACTTTGCGCGTCGGAGACCGCGACCCTGGCGTCCTTCACCACCACCGTGCGGATGGTCGACTGGGTTCATAGCAGTACCACGCACCGTCGGGCGAATACCCTTCCAGCGTGACTTACCGGCCTTTCCGTAGTTCTGGAGGCGCTGCTCTTCATTCGACACAGAACCGATGGAGGCCCATGCGAGCTCGCTGATTTTGCGGATTTCGGTCGAAGGCATCTTCACCTGAGCGTAGCCGGCATCATGTGCGACTACTTCTGCATAGTTGCCTGCAGAGCGTGCGAGGCGTGCACCTGCACCCGGCTGAATCTCGATGTTGTAGATGAACGTGCCGGACGGAATCTTGCCGAGCGGGAGACGGTTACCAGTCTTGAGCGGTGCCGACTCTGAGACCTGGAAGGAATCACCGACCTTCATCTCCTTCGGAGCGAGGACATAGCGGCGCTCACCATCAGCGAACACCACGCGAGCGATGAAACCGGTGCGGTACGGATCGTACTCGATGGTCTCGACGCGTGCCGGGATGTTCTTCTTGTCGTACTTGAAATCGACATCGCGCAGTCGGCGCTTATGGCCACCGCCCTGATGGCGAACCGTGATGCGACCCGCGTTATTGCGGCCTGCGCGATTGCTCTTCGAGGCCATGAGGCTCTTCATCGGCTTGTCGCCCGAGAGTACGCCACGATACGTGACGGTCTTCATGTGGCGGCGCGACTTGGTTGTTGGCTTGTAGGATTTCATGGTCGTAGTAATTACGCGAACTGAATCGTGTCACCAGCCTTAAGGTGCACGTATGCCTTGTGACGGCGGCTGCGAGAGCCCGTGCCGCGGCGCGTGCGCAGCGAAACCTTCTTTGCAGGGAGATTCACCATGGTGACTTTCTTTGGGGTCACCTTGTAGATGAGCGCGACCGCATTCGATACATCAGTCTTGGTTGCGGTGCGAGGTACCTCGAACACATAGACGCCGTTCTCGGTGCCAATAAGTGCCTTCTCGGAAAGCCACGGTGCGATGAGGATGTTCTCCAGGCGTCCGTCCTCCGGAAGCTTCTTTGGGGCCTTGGGAGCTGCCACCTTCTTCGGTGCTGCTGCCTTCTTCGAGTTAGTAGAAAAGAGTGCCATATCAGTTTCGTTATGCGCCCTTAGAGAAGCGTGCGGAGAGCACGGCAAGTGACTCGGTCGGCTTCTCGATGATGAGGTACTTCTTCGTCATGAGATCGAGCGGGTTCAGGTTGCGCACCTCCTCGGTCATCAAGGAGCCGATGTTGCGGAAGGACTTCTCGATGTTCGCATCCTTGCTTGCAATCGCGATGACTGCAGCATTCTTGCGCTTGGTTGCGAGTTCAGCCTGTCCGGATGCCTGTGCGAGTGCACCGAGCGCGAGGACTGCGTCCTTGGTTGCCGGCTTCGCGAATGCCAGTGTGTCGACGAAGATGACTTCGCCATCGCGCAGCTTGCGAGAAAGCACCGTTGCGAGTGCGGCTGCGCGCATCTTGCGGTTGATTTTCACTGCGTACACCTTCTCAGCGCGCGGACCATGGGTCACACCGCCGCCCTTCCAGATAGGAGAGCGCGTGGAGCCATGACGAGCGCGACCAGTTCCCTTCTGCTTCCATGGCTTCTTGCCGCCGCCGGAGACTTCGCCGCGGAACTTGGTGTTCGCAACGGTCTGGCGCGCATTTGCGAGCATACCGGTAACGACCTGATGCACGAGGTCGGCATTCCACGGAGCAGCAAAGAGCTCAGCCGGGAGTGCAACCGTGCCCGCAGACTTACCTGCCATCGTGTAGATGGTCGCTTCGGTTGCGGAACCTGCTGCCGGCTTTGCCGCCTTAGCCTCGGTCGTCTTCGCTGCCGCCTTCTTTACCGGAGCCTTCTTGGCTACGGTCTTCTTTGCTGCGACTTTTTTAGTTTCAGTTGCCATACGTACGTAAATTACTTGGAGACGATTTCGACGACCGAGTTCGGAGCGCCAGGAACGGCGCCCGAGACGATAATCTGGTTATTCGCTGCGTCGACCCGCAGGATTTTGAGGTTAGGAACCGTCACGCGCTCGCCGCCCATACGACCTGCCATGCGCATGCCGAGGGTAACGCGGCCTCCGGCGCGACCTGGGCCACCGCCAATGGAACCTGCCTCGCGCTCAGAGTGCTTCTGACCGTGCGAACGGCGTCCGCCATGGAAGCCATGGCGCTTCACCACACCAGCGAAGCCGCGACCCTTTGAGGTGCCCGCTACCACGACTGTCTCGCCCTGCTCGAACGTGTCAGCAGCGATGGTGCCTCCTACTGTGAAGTCTGCTGCGTTATCGACGCGGAATTCCTTGAGTACCTTGAATGCCTTCCCTGCCTGAGGCTTGGCGACGCGCTCCGCCTTCTGGGTATCAAGACCAACCTGCACGGCCGAGTAGCCGTCGGTTTCCTTGGTCTTTATCTGGGTAATGACGTTCGGGGATACCGTGAGTACGGTACCTGCAAACACACGCCCGTCTTCTTCGAAGACCTGCGTCATGCGTCCTTTGCGGCCGAGAATGAATTTCATGAGGTAAAAGAAATCGCGCCTGCAATAGCGCGTTCGGCCCCTGCGGGGCTTCCCGGCCATTGGTCCGAGTCCGAATGACTCGTACGTAGCGATAGGGGCACTGTACACTAGCCGTTTCCGTAGTGCAAGAAATTCCTTTGACAGCCCCACGCCTACGACGTACAAGGAATATGGGACGTTCCCAAAGCGCTCATCGAGCGTCAACACAAGCAGAAGGAGTGGAACGATGACGGCAATCGACATCGCTGCCACCCGCGTCCGGGCACGGACGCACCGGCCATCGCTGGCGCAGGAGTTGCGGCGTCACGGAATTCCGATTCTCGACCGCACGTTGGTCGAGGCTCACAAGCGCTGGTACGCCGAGACCTACCGGTCCGGCTGGAACGGCGTGGCGTTCTGGGTCATCAACGCAGTGCGTCTGGCCTTCGCCATCGCTTCGCTCGCGATCATCCCGATCGTGATCGACCGTGAAAACCCCGAGCGCTCGGGGTGGGCCAGTCTATCCTGGCTCTTTGCGGTCGTCGCGCTCGCGCTAGTCGGCGGCATCTGGAGCGGCACGCATGGCCACTACGAGCCGTGGACGCTGGTCCCACTTCTGGCCGGCCTTTGCGCCGCCGGCATCGAGGGGGCACGCACTATCGAAAGCGGCGCCTGGTTCGAACGCGTCTCCTCGTACTGGATCACCCAGCGCATCGGTAATCGCACAGACCGCCTCCTTGGCGCGCCTGGGTTCCTTTACCAACGAATCGCCGATGCCAAGCAGATACCAGGCGTGGACCTGCGCATCGAGCGGCTCGGCGACGATCCGTTCGTGCAGGTCGTCCGCTGGAGCTGGCGCGGCCGCGAGTGCCACTACATCGGCGCCTTCGCCACCGGCGACCCTATGCTCGACAACTTCTAGGCCACCATGGCCATGGGCCTGCCCTCACTCTGGGGGCAGGCCCAACGTGTCTTTATATACAAAGCAAAACGCCCCGATTGCTCGGGGCGTTTTGCTTTGTAAGCGGTGCTTACACCATTTTTACGTCAATCGTGACGCCGGACGGAAGGGTGAGGTTCGTGAGAGCCTCAATCACCTTCGGATTCGGCGACAGGATGTCGATGAGGCGCTTATGGATGCGCATCTCGAACTGCTCACGCGCGTCTTTGTGAACGAACGTAGAGCGGTTGACGGTCCATCGCTTTATTTCGGTCGGAAGCGGTACGGGTCCGACGATTTTCGCATCGAAGCGATTCGCCGTATCCATAATCTGCTTCACCGAAAGGTCGAGGATTTTGTGCTCGTACGCGCGCACGCGGATGCGGAGCTTTGGTTCCGCTGCCGCTTCAGTTGCGGCCGCCTTCTTCGAGCTCTTTTTCGCGGTGGTTGCCATACGAGTAAGGGGAAGAGGGGGTTACGCGGTGATCTTCGTCACGACGCCGGCGCCAACGGTCTTGCCTCCTTCGCGGATTGCGAAGCGGGTGTTGTCCTCAAGCGCGATAGGCGCAGTGAGCTTGACCTTGAACGTAACGGTGTCGCCCGGCATGACCATCTCCTTTCCTTCCGGAAGGGTCACCTCGCCAGTGACGTCGGTCGTGCGGATGTAGAACTGCGGCTTGTAGCCCGAGAAGAACGGGGTGTGGCGTCCGCCCTCGTCCTTGGAGAGGATGTACACCTCTGCCTCGAAATCGGTATGCGGAGTCACGGAGCCTGCCTTCGCGAGCACCTGGCCGCGATGCACGTCCTCCTTCTTCGTACCGCGAAGAAGGATGCCGGCGTTGTCGCCTGCCTGACCCTCCTGCAGCTGCTTGTTGAACATTTCGATACCAGTGATGGTCGTCTTGGTCGTCGGGTTGAGGCCCACGATCTCGACTTCCTCACCGACCTTCACGATGCCGCGCTCGATGCGGCCCGTAACCACGGTTCCGCGACCTTCAATCGAGAAGATGTCCTCGATAGGCATAAGGAACGGCTTGTCGGTCTCGCGGACTGGGTCCGGGAAGTAGGAATCCATCGTGTCGACGAGTTCCTTAACCTTAAGCGCCCACTCGTCGTCCTTGGAAGTTGCCTCAAGTGCCTTGAGACCAGATCCCTTGATGACCGGAGTGTTAGCGTCGAAGCCCTGCTTGGTGAGGAGGTCCTTGATCTCCTCTTCCACGAGGTCAACCATGTCCTTGTCATCCACCATGTCCACCTTGTTGAGGAAGACGATGAGCTTAGGCACACCGACCTGCTTTGCAAGAAGGATGTGTTCGCGCGTCTGAGGCATTGCGCCGTCAGTTGCTGCGACCACGAGTACTGCGCCGTCCATCTGAGCGGCACCCGTAATCATGTTCTTGATGTAGTCAGCGTGACCCGGAGCGTCGATGTGCGCGTAGTGGCGCTTCGGCGACTCGTACTCCGAGTGGTGAAGAGCGATAGTAATTCCACGAGCCTTCTCTTCAGGCGCGTTGTCGATGTTCTCGACCTTCTCTACGCGGGCCTTGTAGCCGTCTGCAGAGTTGAGGTTGAGGACATTCAGGATGGAAGCCGTGAGCGTGGTCTTACCATGGTCAACGTGACCGATGGTACCGACGTTCATGTGAGGCTTCGAGCGATCGAATGCATCTGCCATACATTTGTAAGTTACTGGTAGGTAAGAATAAGTTTTGCCCTGCCGCCCTAAACGGCAAAAGGCGCTTGCGTAAACACCCGCGCAGCGCCTTTTACCAGTTGCCCGGCATTGTTGCCGAAAAACATGAAAAAGAGCGCCGTACTCGCGTTACCAGTAAAAGTACACGCCCTGGTTTTACGCGTCAAGGAAACTAGTGGCCGTGGCCACCTCCCCCACCGTGGTTATCGTTCGCTGCAGCGTGACCGCCACCTCCACCACCTCCACCCAGACTGCTCATGGTTTTGTCTTCCTTGATGTGCTTCTGCATACCCTTCCATATTCCCTTGAGTGATTCCCAGACGGTCGCCCCGAAGAGCATCAGATTGCTGCCCCAGCCACCATGGCCGTGGCCGCCATGCGCGCCGTGCCCTCCGCCGTGTGACGCACCTCCGTGATCATCATTCGCTGCCAGCGAGTGGTTCTCATTCGCGTGAGTGGTAGTAGCGGCGCGTGCGGCTGCGGCAGCATGCTCGCGTGCCTGAGCCTGCTCAGCCGGACCTGGCGCTCCGGGAGTACCCGTTTCGATAACCGGCGGATTCTCGGTCGCCGCGACTCTACGACGTCCACCTCCCCGTTCTGCGCGAGCGCCTTCTGCCATATACCAAGAGCTTATCAGGCATACCCCCAAATACAGAAATCCCCGGCCTCTGGCCGGGGATTTCTGTTCATATATCACCTACTTGCGGGCTGCAATAATGTCGTTCGCGACGTTGGTCGGAACCACTTCGTAGTGGTCGAATTCCATGGTCATGGAACCGCGACCTTCCGACATGGAGCGGAGGCTCGTGGTGTAGCCGAACATTTCCGAAAGCGGCACCTTGGCGTGAATCGCCTTGTTCATGCCGCGATCCTCCATACCCTCGATGGAACCACGCTTCCCGGAAAGAGAGCCGGTGACGTCGCCCATGAACTGCTCAGGCACGACAACCTCGACGTTCATGATTGGCTCGAGGATAACTGGCTTTGCCTGCTTGGCAGCCTCCTGGAATGCCTGCGATGCAGCAATCTTGAAGGCGATTTCGGACGAGTCCACTTCGTGGAAGGAACCGTCGTACAGGTCCACCGAGACATCCACCATCGGATAGCCAGCGAGGATACCGCGGCCCATGGCCTCGCGGATACCCTTCTCAATCGGGTTGAAGTACTCCGAAGGAATGACGCCGCCCTTGATGTTGTTGATGAACTCGAAGTGGTCTTCGCGCGTAACGTTCTTTGCGACCTTCGCTTCCGGATCAATCGGCTCAAGGTGCTTCACCTTAATCTTCACGTGGCCATACTGACCCTTACCACCCGTCTGCTTGATGTACTTATTCTCGACATCGGCATTACCCATGATGGTTTCGCGGTACGCCACCTGCGGCTTGCCCACGTTCGCTTCGACGCTGAACTCGCGCTTCATGCGGTCCACGAGAATCTCGAGATGGAGTTCACCCATGCCGGCCATGATGGTCTCGCCCGTCTCCTCATCGGAGGAAATCTTGAAGGTCGGGTCCTCATCAGAGAGCTTGCGGAGTGCAAGACCCATCTTTTCCTGGTCAGCCTTGGTCTTCGGCTCGATGCGAAGCGACACCACTGGCTCAGGGAATTTAATCTCTTCGAGAATAATCGGGTTGTTCTCGTCGCAGAGAGTATGCGAGGTCTTCGTGTCCTTGAGGCCCACGAACGCAGCGATTTCTCCGGTGAAGACCTTCTCCACCTCTTCGCGCTTGTCTGCCTGAAGGCGCACGATGCGGCCGATGCGCTCCTTGGTGCCGGTGTTGGCATTGTAGATATAGGAGCCTGCAGATACCGTTCCTGCGTAGACACGGAAGAAGGTAAGCGCACCGACGAATGGGTCGGTCTGCAGCTTGAAGGCGAGGGCGGTGAATGGCTCATCATCAGATGGCTTGCGTACGATTTCCTCGTCGGTCTTCGGGTTGAAGCCCTTTACCGGTGGGAGGTCGAGCGGGCTCGGGAGGTAGTCGACGACTGCGTCGAGGACGAGCTGCACGCCCTTGTTCTTGAGTGCAGAACCGGTGTAGACCGGGAAGATTTCATTCGCGATAACTGCCTTGCGGAGCGTGCTCTTGAGGTCTTCGAGTGACGGCTCGTTTCCTTCGAAGTAGGCATTCATCATGGCCTCGTCGTGCTCGACGATGCGCTCGATGAGCTCTGCACGATACTTCTTAGCCTCTTCTACATACTGCTCCGGAACCTCGCCCTCAATGACGTCCTCACCCATGTTGCCGGTGAAGGTGTAGGCCTTCATGGAAAGAAGGTCGACGACACCCTCGAAGTCACCCTCTGCTCCCATAGGAATCTGAGCGCGAATTGCCTTCTTTGAGAGACGATCGAGAATCGACTTGTAGGAATCCTCAAACGACGCGCCGGTACGGTCGAGCTTGTTGATGAAACAGACGCGTGGCACTCCTGCCTCGTCGGCATAGCGCCAGTTAGTCTCGGACTGCGGCTCAACGCCGGCCACTCCGTCGAACACGACGATAGCGCCATCGAGCACACGCATGGAGCGCTTCACTTCTGCGGTGAAGTCGATGTGACCCGGAGTGTCGATGATGTTGAAGCGATACTTCTTCGACATGTCCTTCTTATCCTTCTCCTGAGACTTGGACCAGAAACAGGTGATGGCGGCCGAAGTGATGGTGATGCCACGTTCGCGTTCCTGTTCCATCCAGTCGGTCGTGGTCTCGCCCTCGTGCACCTCGCCGATTTTGTGCTGGGAACCAGTGTAGAAGAGCACACGCTCAGACGTAGTCGTCTTGCCTGCGTCCACGTGGGCGACGATGCCGAAGTTTCGCACTTTCTCGAGTGGGTAATCGCGATTCATAAAGGAAATTAAATTAAAAATGCCCCGGAGGCGTTTGTCATTAAGATACGGAAATTGGGGACAAAAAGCAAACGAGACAAAAGAATGAGGGCGCGGCTGGTTCACAGCCGCGCCCTTAATTGTTGTCCGTTCTACAGACGGACAACCGCCTTAATCAGCGGATCGTCTCCTGCCGCGACCCGCGCCCGGTAGACTTCGAGTAGCCGCTGCTCGCAGACCTCGCCCGTGTCCTTCGAGGTATGGAGGACAATCTGGCTGTCCACCATCACGCCGACGTGGCCCTGCCAGAAAATAAGGTCGCCTGTCAGTAACCCTCCGTTCATGAGCTGATTCGTCAGCACGAGCGTAGACGCACCATACTTGGTGAGCATCATGCCGACGTTGTGCGGAACATCTTGGTCGCCGCGCAGGATAAGGCCGGCCTGCACTAGCCCGGAACAGTCATACCCTTTCCCGCGCGTTCCCCAGAAATACGGCTCTCCTCGCAGCGTGCGAAGGATGCGAATCCAGTGCGGAACAGGTTCCACAATTGGCCAGAGCGCAGAGCGTTTTATGGCGTACCCGTCGCCGATGATGGCGTACTCGTGTAGGTGGTCTTGCGCCGACACGAGAGCGTTTATGGGCAGAATCGTCTCGATCGGGCACTTGAAATCGAGCTGGTCGCCCACGAAGCGCAGCACACCCGCCTTGGCGACGACGCGATGGGTCGGGATTCTGACCTTCGCATCGCTCACCTTCGAGCGATGTACATAGCCCCGATAGTCGCCACACCGCGTACGACATTCGAGCCATTGTCCGGGAGGGTCCGTGACGACCTCCAGCAGCTCGCCCGGTAGCACCTGCGTATGCAGGCGTGACCGCGAGGAGGGTTCTTCGTGTAGGCCCGCGATTGCAAAGCCGACTTGCACGTCGTAGTTAATCCGCTTGGGAGCGGCAACCGATGAGGACATCTCATTTCTCCGAAACGGAAGGGTGAAAAGGGCATGGCGCCCGTCTGCCGGTTACGTAATCACACTTCCCCGCTCGCGTAAACGCTACGGAAGGAGTTTGACCGACGTGAAGATGGAGTCGAGTGCTGACTTCGCAGGCGCTGTAAGTCCCTGTGCGCTACGGACGATGTACCAGTTCGTGATGCCAGAGCGAACCCAGGTGACATAGAAATCACGTGCAGGCGCGCCCGCACTCGCGGTAATCACTACATGAACGGTGACGGCAGGATGATTGTCGACGGTGAGCGTGCGCAGTTTTGTTATGTGCGCGAGATGGACACCATTGTTCGGGTTGTATTCCTTATCGTCGAGCGTGGTGCGGAGTGCATCGAATGCGAGCTGCGTTCCGTTCATACTTGAAGCGACGGTGGAGTCCCCATCTGGGTAAGCGCCCGATGATTTCTGGAACGAGAGCGACTCGCCCTTACCGCTTTCCGGCGGCGTGACGGTAAGAATCGCATTCGTCTGCGAGATAGAGGTGTTTATCGGCGCTTCGATAGTTACGCCCGCACCAGTGGAAGTAATGGTTTCAGTCTTTCCGTGGACATCAACCGAATATCCAGAATTCTTTTTCGGAGGTGTCGTAGCAGTTGGCTTCTTTGTTCCTGCCGGAGCATTTCCAGATACTGGAAGCGTCGGTGTCGAGGAACTGGTAGTGAAGAAATCGAACCCAGGAGGAGCAGCGGGCGAAAGAAGCATTGAGAAATAAAGTGCAGAACCAAGCACCACAACCGCAAGCACGCCGAGAAGCCATTTCATTCGAGTAGTCATATAAGGAAATGCTAGCACGTGCTAGGATGCGCGACGGAAAGGGGGTGTTACATGCCCAAGAAAGAACGGGTCAGCAAATACGATGCGCAACTGCGCGCTCTGGGGTGCAGACCCTTTAAGGAACTGCTCACCGCAGAGGAATACGAGGAAACGCGACAGCTGGCCATAATAGCCAAATCGCCGATCGTCGCCTCGAAAGCCCAGAAGCGAATGTACCTGCAGAAGCGGATAATTCCGGGCTTCAACTTCGCTGGGGCGGCGGTCTTCATCGTCGACGAAACGTTCACGGACTGGGATGGCCCAATCACTATCGGAGATGAGCTCAAGAAGCTCGGGTTCCGCGACCTCGGCGCACAGCTGGCTACCGCCACCGCCAGCCTGCGACGCAAAATGAACTGACAGCCGTCCCGTGACGAAAGCGAAAGGCCCCGCGCGAGCGGGGCCTTTTTCGTTTACCAAGCGAAGTGAGCGAATGCCTTGTTGGCGTCTGCCATGCGGTGCATGTCGTCCTTCTTCTTGATTGCCTCGCCCTCGTTCTTTGCTGCCATGAGAATCTGCTCGGCGAGCTTCTGGGCCATCGGCTTTCCATTCTTGGCACGTGCGGCATTGATGAGCCAGCGGTATGCGAGAGAGACACGGCGCTGCTGCGGCACTTCGCGCGGCACCTGGTAGTTAGCGCCACCGACGCGGCGGGAGCGGACTTCCATAAGAGGAGCAACGTTGCGGATAGCGGTCTCGAAGGTCTCGAGCGGGTCAGGATTACCCTCGCCATTCTTGATGATATCGAGCGCATCGTAGACAACCTTGCGCGCAGTGTCCTTCTTACCGTCCCACATGACCGTATTGATGAAGCGCGAAATAGCCTCGCTTCCGTAGACGAGATCAGGGCGGCGAACCGGCTTGTTTTTGATTGGGCTTCGCATAGGAAATATTACGCCTTTGGCTTCTTAGCACCGTAGCGCGAGCGACCGCGGCGACGCTTGTCGATACCTGCAGTATCGAGCTTGCCGCGCACGATGGTGTACTGGACACCGATGTCCTTCACGCGACCTCCGCGGAGAAGCACCACCGAGTGCTCCTGGAGGTTGTGTCCCTCACCTGGAATGTAGGCAGTGACTTCCATGCCGTTAGAGAGACGGACACGGGCGATTTTACGAATAGCCGAGTTCGGCTTACGAGGAGTCTTCGTCGTCACCTTCACGCACACGCCGCGCTTGAACGGAGCCGGATAGTACTCCGGGCGGTTCTTAAGCGCATTGAAGCCACGACCAAGAGCCACCACCTTACTCTTGCGAGTCTTGTTGGCGCGGCTTTTCTTCGTGAGCTGTTGTACGGTAGGCATTTCGAAATGAAAACTCCCCCGTGGGAGTTAACGCCAATATATAGGAGGCGGTATGGAAATGCAAATAAATGCTTGCCCCCGGCGCCACTGGCGCCGGGGGCTTCTAGTCCTCTCAGAACCGCTCTCGATAGACGAGGCCGAAATCAGCTCTACTGAGCTTCCCGCGCAGCCCGCCTCCACGCTCGGGTGCGGTGGGGCCTGCGGGCCGGTTATATCCGCCAATGAAGAGCCAGGGCGGTATCCGGTCAGGTAGTTCGCTGCGACGGACCTCGAAGGTGAGGGTGCTCCTCGGCTCCTCGCGGGCATCCGTGTCGAGCGTGACCGTGTAACCGAAGGTTGAGCGGCATTCCGGCGCACGCCCATTGATATAGGCGGCATCCCGCAGCGGGTCAGGCACGCAGTCAGCCCGGGCTGAGTTCGAAGCGAAGAGTCCGATGGCCAGACAGAAGGCCATCGCAGTTGCAAGATGAGCGCTTCTGGCGCGCATGGCATTTCTCCCTGTTGGTGACCAAACGGACAAAGACGTCCATCTACAATGCTACTCCTCCCCTATCAAAGCGCACGCGGACAAGGTGCGTACACCTCTACTGGTGCGACGACTCGCTACGCGAGGAGAAGTCCGCACAGTCCCGCACCCATCCATCCAGTGAGTGATACGGCGCCGCTTATGAGAAGTGGTGCGCGCTGCACATGTGTAAGTT
>CAYNNZ010000005.1:0-70224 GCA_964398815.1 uncultured Candidatus Saccharibacteria bacterium | reverse complement strand
TCGCAGCAATGGGCATAAATCGGCGATAGGAACGGCGGATATTGGTATCTAGGTTCGAGTCCTAGTCTCGCAGCTCGGCTGACAAGTCAATGAATACAACGTTTACTAACTACACCCGTCCTGGACGTTAGAACTTGCTATAGTAATAGTCATGAAAAAGACTTTCATACTTGGCGTTTTCGCCTACCTTGTTCCGACGTTTATTCTTGGGTACTTCTGGCATCTTACGTGGTTTCATCAAGCGTATGAGGCTCTAGAGATATATCGGTCAGACATCATTATTCCTCTCGGAGTTCTCTCTATGCTTGTTCAGGCATGTATTTTTGCGTGGAGCTATCCAAAACTTTTTTCTACCGAGCGTAGTTCTTGGGTAAAAAGCGCAGTCAAAGCGTTCTTTGTTTTCGGCTTGCTGTCGTGGTCGTTCACCACGCTCGCCGTTTCCGCAAAGAATCTTATGGCTTCAGTACCCGATTACGTATTGCTTGAAACCGCATTTACGGCAGTCCAGTTCCTCCTCGTGGCGCCGCTCATGGCGTTCGTGTCGAGAAATAAATAACCGCATACTCTATGTCTAAATCATTCACGTGTCGCGAACTCGGTGGTAATTGTGATGAACGGTTTTCGGGAGAAACATTTAACGAAATCATGCACAGCGCCATGCAGCACATGATGGGGGATGAGGCGCATAAAGAATCCATCATGAGTATGGAAGAGCGCACGGGAGAGACTAAAGAGCAGTGGATGGCTCGCATGCAGGGCGAGTTCGATGCAAAGTCGGAGGATGCCTAAGACGTATACCCTCAAATCTAAGGTAACGGTGTATCCAGGAATGGCCGCATGGCGTTTCTTAGGTCTCCCAGCAAATGAGGCGAAAGAGATAAAAGAACAGTACGGGAAACATGCGAAGGGGTGGGGCTCGCTCCCCGTGTCGGTAACGATAGGGAAGACGACGTGGGATACGTCTATTTTTCCTGATAAAAAGTCAGGCACCTACCTCCTTCCGCTAAAAGGACAAGTCCGCAAGGCTGAAGACATCGGGGATACTGATACAGTCGCCTTCACGCTCAGGGTTCGGTAGGTGTTCTAACTGTATTCAGTTCTGCTGCAAAGAATTTTCATGCGCTACTATAGCGGGAGTGAACAAATCTCGCCGGAAAAAATGGGCATACAAGAACACAACGCTCCTCGTTCTTAGCGTCATAGTCTTCGTCCTCCTCGCAGACACACCGATTGTGCACGCTGCCATACGGCACATAGGCTCCTATGGATATCTCGGCTCGTTTGTTGCAGGCATATTCTTTGTGTCGACGTTCACGGTAGCGCCAGCAGGTCTGGTGCTATTCCATTTAGCGCAGGACTATAACCCGATACTAATCGCTCTTACGGCAGGAGCGGGAGGTGTTATCGGTGACCTTCTGATTTTTAGATTCTTTAAGGACCAAATCTTCACAGAATTTGCGCCCCTGGTGAAGAAGCTGAAAAAGCGTCATGTGTTCGAGTTGTTCAAAAGCCCCTACTTTGCTTGGCTTACGCCTGTTATAGGGGCAATCATTATTGCCTCGCCATTTCCGGATGAGTTAGGAATCGGCATGATGGGACTAACGAAGATTAAGGAATGGCAATTTATGGCTCTTACCTACGTACTAGATACGCTTGGTATTCTCGTGATTGTTCTGTTTGCTCAGACGTACTAGTCAAAGCAGGTCTTTTTTAAAAAGGTCTAGTTGAGTGCGCGACTAAAGCGGAATTTCTACAAGCGCTGCCTCAGTGCCCTCCGTCCCTGCAAAGTTTCCATAGCGCACCCAGTTCGGAGTAAGTTTGTAGAACAGTACGGTGTTGGCATCAAGGTGGGTGAGGGGAGCGAAATGGTCTCCCTTCGCTTCAAGAATGCCAAGAAGTTTTTGCATGTACGGGTCCCCAATAGTCGTATCTGGTTGTTCACTGATGGTTCCCTCAATTTGAACGGTGCGGGGCACTGCGTCGTCATATACCACAAAGGAGCCGAGATGGTTTGCATTGATGTCCTCAACCTTGCGAGTGCCTGCAAGCGTAATGAAATAGATTTCAAACGCATCATTCGCTACGTAATGGACCGTGCGTGCGCGCGGCATTCCGTCTCCAGAAATGGTGGCTAGGGTACCGATGGTGCGGTCCTCTAGGAATTTGAGTGCAGCCTGTTTCGATGAGTCGTTCATAGAATAAGTGTATACCATCCCATATTAGTCTCGAACGAGGACGGGAGTGCCTATCGGGGTCCATTCATAGAGGGTTCGTGCCGTATCCAAAGGAAGATTTACGCATCCATGTGACCACTGGGCACCGAATTCTGCATGCCAGAACGCACCATGGATAGCTCCGCCCTCATCGGTGAAGTACATATTCCAAGGCACTCCAGGCAGGTCATAGTATTGGTCGCTGACGCCAGGGAGCGGACCCTGCATATATCGGCTCGGAGTTTTCTTGTACACCGTGAATGTACCGCGAGGGGTCGGAGTGAGATCCAGTCCCGTAGAGACCGGGGCAGTGAGGTAGAGCGTGTCTCCATCGTACGCATAGAGTTTCTGTTCGGACCGGTCCACAATGATTCTTTTTCCGGACGCCAGTCCTAATTGCTTCCGTGCTTCTTCAAGGAGTGAGGGTCGGGGCGTATCAGATTCCTCGGTACCATCGTCAGCGAATGCCCGCACGTATGCTGCAGATACATACCATTCCCCCGATACACGCTCGGGATATCGTAGCCATTCGTTAAAGACCACGTGATACCACTCGCTGCCGTCCTCACCAATGACCGTCGTGGTCCCGACCGCAAGCACTACACCCGTGCGCAGCTTTCCTACGGAAGGGAACTCGGTGCCGGGACCGGACCGAACAGAAAGGCAGCCTCCTTCGAAATGCGGACCGCAGCTGTCGGTTATTTCAATAAAATTATTAGCCGGAACTGGCTGAGTGGGCGACGGCTGCGGAATGGGGGTTGCTGACGCGGTCTGGTTCTCTGCGACCGCCTGTACTCGGTGTGCGACGGTCATTTCCGTGTACGGACTCCTCCATACGGCAAGCGCGACACCCATGCACAGTCCCACGACTATGCAGAGAATCGCTTTGGGCAGTAACCCCTTCATGTTCACTATAGTACGGCACATCCTCATGGATTTCCGGTGTCTTCGAGTCGTATATCTGCTGAAATAATGTCCCTTATCGCGCGTAGTAATAAGGGTGAGGGCGTACGACCTCTGGATTACAACATAACTACATGACACATGAGTAAGAAACGATATGCCATTCCGGCGCTGATTCTCGGTCTTGCGCTCCTTGGCGGTGGAGCCACTGCCTACGCAGCATTCACTCCGGGCAGCCTCCCCAGCGAAGTGCTCGCGAAATTTACGACCGACCAGCAGGCGGCAATCCAAAAGGCACAGGATATTCGCTCAACTGCTGACGCGGAGGCGAAGGCGGTGCTTGATGCTGCTGGTGTAAGCGAGGATGCGCTTCATTCAGCCATGGACTCGTTCCTTAAGGAGCAGCACACGAAAATGGACGCAGCGCTCGATGCGAATGATTACGCAGCCTTCCAGGCAGCCGTTGCGGACTCTCCGATGGCCGATAAGCTGACGCAGGACATCTTTACGAAACTCGTTCAGATTCGCTCCCTTGAAAAGAGTGGCGACCATGCCGGCGCCATGAAACTTCGACAGGAGCTCGGCGCAGATGGATTTATGGGCGGTCCGGGCGGTCACGGCCACGGTGGCCCTATGGGTCGACCGATGGGTACTCCTCCCCAGACCACGACGAACTAAACGATTGCATCTCCTAGCACGAACGCGCCCAAAGGCGCGTTTTGCGTTCCTGCATTCTTCATAAATGAAGCGCGTATACTTACCGTATGACAATCATACTTTTTCTCCTCGGTTTTATTCTTGGTGCGGGTGCAATCATATTCGCGCTGCAAAACACAGAAGTGGTGGCGCTCACATTCATGGGCTGGCAATTCGAGAGTTCGCTCGCGCTCCTCGTCATCGTTACCGTCGCGGTAGGTATGCTTATCGCCATGCTCGCGTTCATCCCATCGGCGCTTTCGGGCAGCCTGCGCATCATGACGCTTAAGCGTGAGAATAAGAAACTAGTACAGGAACTCGAGGCCAAGGAACAGGCGCTCCTGCATGCGCACGACCCGGCTCCCGTCTACGAAACACGCGTACCCTAACCCCTCATTTCCCGTTCACTAAGGGCATGGGTATACTACTCACAATTAGGTACCTAACGACTCGCGTATGAAGAAATTTTTTGTGTTATTCGCCATTCCCGCAGTCGCCATTCAAGAATGGATGACGAACGTTGATGAGGCGACCCGTAAGCAGCAGAGCGACCAGATGATGCAGGAATGGAATGCGTGGCTCGAATCGCACAAAGACGTAATCGTAGACAAGGGTCTTCCGCTCGGAAAGACGAAGCGCATCGATGCAAACGGTGTCAGCGATGGCCGCAATGATTACAACTGGTATCTCATTGTGAATGCAGAGTCGGCGGAAGCCGCAGCGGAAATGTTCGTCGGCCACCCGCAGATTGCATCCATCCCGACTTCATACATAGAGGTCATGGGCACGGCAGGCATGCCAAGCGCGTAATATGAAGAAACTCTCACCCTGCCTCTGGTTCGACAATCAAGCTGAAGAAGCTGCGAACTTCTACGTTTCGGTGTTCAAGGACGCAACGCTTGGAAACGTGACCAGATTTCCTGCGGTGGGTCAGGAAATTCATGGCGGCGCTGCCGGCAGCGTCATGACCGTTGATTTCACTATCGGCGATATCACCTTCACTGCGCTCAACGGAGGTCCGCTCTTCAAATTCACCGAAGCCATTTCGTTCCAGATTCCCTGTAAGGATCAGGAAGAAATTGATTATTACTGGGAGAAGCTCAAAGAGGGAGGGCCGGTAGAATCGCAGCAGTGCGGCTGGCTGAAGGACAAATTCGGCGTCTCGTGGCAGGTGGTACCTGAGAATATGAACGAGCTCATGGGAGGGACGGACCCGGAGAAGAATAAGAAGGCGATGGCGGTCATGCTCCAGATGCATAAGCTCGTGATTGCAGAGCTTGAGGCAGCAGCGAATAGCTAGTGTTCCTTCAGGAATCCTATAGATTGCCCGGGGTAGTGTCCGGTGCTAGAACCTATATATGACAGATGTGAAAAATAAGTTCCCCATACTTGGTGGCATCCTGCTTGCCATGCTTCTTGCGGCTATGGATCAGACCATTATCTCGACTGCGATGCCGCAAATCGTGCGGGAACTGCACGGGCTCGAACATATCTCATGGGTGTTCACGGCGTACATGCTCGCGTCTACGGTAACGACGCCTATTTATGGCAAGCTCTCGGACCTGTTCGGACGCCGCACGCTCTATATCGCGGCCATCATTATCTTCCTTATCGGCTCCATACTCTCGGGCGCTGCGCAGTCCATGCTGCAGCTCATACTCTTCCGCGGTATTCAGGGCATCGGGGGAGGAGCCATCATGGTGACCTCGCTCGCGCTTATCGCAGACGTGTTCCCGCCACAAGAGCGCGGTAAGTGGCAGGGAGTTATCGGTGCCGCCTTCGGTATTGCGTCCGTCATCGGACCGCTTCTGGGCGGGTGGATTACGGATACTGTCTCATGGCGCTGGGTCTTCTATGTAAATATTCCTCTCGCAATCCTCGCTATCGTTGTCCTGCTCGCGTACCTGCCGAAGACAGCGCGCCATCACGACAACGTGAAGATAGATTATCTCGGTGCGCTTCTCATGATGACGACGCTCGTGCCGTTCCTGCTCGCGGTAGTGTGGGGCGGAAGCACCTATGCATGGAATTCTGCGATAGAACTCATGCTCTTCGGGTTCTCATTCATCTCGCTCTTCTTCTTCGTCTGGCGAGAGGAAAGTATTAGTCAGCCTATTCTCTCGCTGCGACTCTTCAAGTCGAAGATATTCACGCTCTCAGTGACGACGACCTTCCTCACCGCCGCAGGGATGTTCGGTGCCATCGTCTATCTGCCGCTCTTCGCCCAGACGATACTCCATGCATCTGCAACCAACGCAGGTCTGGTGCTGACTCCAATGATGCTCGGCATTGTGTTCGCGTCTGCTATGAGCGGCCAATTGATTTCTCGCACAGGGAAATACCGTGGCCTCATTATAGGAGCGCTCGCACTCGCGACCGTCGCGATGTTCCTATTCTCAACCATCACTACCGCAACGACTACCTGGGGGCTCGCATTCCGCATGGTGCTACTCGGTCTTGGTCTTGGTCCGACCATGTCTACGTTTACGCTTTTGGTCCAGAGCGCGTTCGACCCGAAGCGCACCGGCGAGGTGACCGCATCGGTTGCCATGTTCCGCACCATTGGTGGAACTGTGGGTACCGCAGTCATGGGTGGAGTGATGAACGCAACACTTGCAGCGGGTCTTGCTGCCGGTCTCACCCAGCCAGAGGCATTCACGAAGGCGGTGGACCACGTCTTCTTCCTCGGCAGCTTTGCAATCCTGGCAGCGTTTGTGCTCGTGTGGTTCATCCCGCAAATCTCGCTCCGCAGAAGCAATCGTCCGGCGCTCGAAGAGGTGGGTATCGAGATGGGGGAGAGTCTTGGGGAGCAGGACGCGCGTCACGCCTAATCGACCCGCAATGAACTATGTCGTCTACCTTCTCAAATGTGCCGACGGCACATTCTATACAGGTGTCACGACCAACATGGAACGCAGGCTCGCTGAGCACAATGAAGGGGTGAAAGGCGCTAAATACACGAAAGCGCGTAGACCAGTGACCGTGGTGTACCAAGAAACGGCATCCTCACGGAGCGAGGCGCAGAAGCGCGAGTACGTGCTACGGCACCTCTCGCGTGTTGAAAAGCAACGGCTCGCAGCGAGCTAACTGCTACGCTTCTAGCATGGACATCCTGAATCAAATTGCCGCCTTTATGGTCGGCATCGGCTACATCATCATTAATTTCTTCAGTGGCGCGACTGCACTTGTGCCCCCTCCCGCAACCACCGTTGATGCGACGGGACAGGCGGCGGTAGCGACGGCAACAGCAACCGCAGTCGCTACAACGAACGGACCAAAGGCGTACAGCCAGGCAGAACTACTCGCGATGGCCGACAAGTCACTTGATAGTGGCGTCGTCCCGCTCGGTGATTACAAATACTCAACTACTGGAGCGAAGAAGGGCTATGTCTATCTCTGCAATGAGCATAAAGACAACCCAGGCTCGATGGTGAATGGTCCATGGATTACCGGAAATACATGGAACTTTACGAAAAAGGTGACTGTGGATGGCAAAGTTACGTGGAAGAACGCGACGTTCACGAATACGATTTCGGGTGCGTACCGCGTCCTTACGGGAAATGATCTGCCGGTCGGACAGACGACAGGTGTGTTTCCGGTAGCATCTTCGGACGACGCGCATGCGTACGACCCGAACCCAAACACTATTAAGGCGCAGTCCATGAAGCAGAACCTGGCGGCCCAGCCGACCTATTCGGCGACGCCCTACTGCATGGGTGGGGAAGTGGGAATACTTACGAACGGCGTCCCGCTCTTTAATGCATTCGATGCAGGACTTCGGGATGCGCCAGCGCACGAGGTACAGGACAGTAACGACGGCCATCCGCAGGGTTCAGGAGAATACCACTACCACAGTCTTCCAGCATTCCTCCATAACGCGACTGTAGCGACCGTTATCGGCTTTGCGTATGACGGATTTCCGATAACCGGACCAGTCGTCGCTGACGGGAAGTATCTCACCACAAATGACCTCGATGAATGTCATGGACTTACGAGCGAAGTAACGCTCGATGGCAAAAAAGTCACGACGTACCACTACGTCATGACCTATGATTTCCCGTATTCAGCGAGCTGTTTCCGTGCGAAGTCTGCGTTCGCAGGGCCTACTGGCGGCGGACAGCCACAAACGACTCAGGCAACTGCGACTACCGGAGCGGGAACGCAACCGGGAGGGCAGGGAGGAACACCTCCACAGGTAGCGCTCACCGCGTGTAGTGGCAAAACCACAGGCGCATCTTGTTCCTTTACAGGAGGAAGAGGAGAAACCGTAAGCGGAACGTGTAACACGCCGCCGGGCTCGTCACTCGCCTGCGTACCAAAGTAGCCAGATAAACGTTAGGCCCCGGCGCGATGCCGGGGCCTTCCGCGTTTATGCGGGTTCGAGTCGTCGTGCCACCTTGAGGGCAATGCAGCGGTCGCGGATGAGCCGCAGTTCCTTCTTGCGAAAGTCCTGCGGGCTGTCCACGCGCTTGAGCGGCAGGTCGAGGAGGGCGAAGATGCCCTTCGGTCCCGAGAAACGGCCGCTCACCGAAGTGGGTGGCAGTCCGTGGTGAGCCGCGAGCTCCATGTAGGAGGAGCCCTCGAGCCACCCGTTGATGAGCCGCATCTCTTCTGCAGACATGCTGAGCATCAACTGTGCACGCCGTTCTACTCCGCGCTCGGTGAGCGGAGCGTAGAGCTCTTCCTCTTTGGGTGAGACACCATTCGGCAACGGCACCTGCTGTTGCTGCTTCCGAGGCGGGACATACCGCACCCAGAGCACGCGACGGACGCGCCGACGCCTGCGGAACTCCGTGACGTGGCGGGTAAGTTCCGTGAGGTCGAATCCGTACTCGCGTTCGAGTCGCTTCCGGTAGAACTCCACGGTAGTCACGGTCGCGCAGATGTGCGAGGCGGCCTGTTCGGTTGAGCGAGGCGCAAGAAGCACCTGCATCTCAAACAGGCTGAGCTTACGCATGCGCGTCAGGATGGTCTCATTGAACTCAGATTCCGGATGACCGGTCTCTTCTTCCTTGTCGGTCATCGTAACCTCCCTCGGCCAGGGTGAAAGGATGAAATGTTCTGGCCAGAGTCGAGTATTCAACGGGACTCGATTTCCTGCAAGCCACATACCCCTTCATTGCTTCTTTTTCCGAATCCATGCAGGATGCCCCTATGGCAGCAACCGGAACACGTCTCGATCTTGCCGCACTGCGCATCGGTGCGATTTTGAATACCGCAAGCGGGCAGTGTGACGCTGCAGCAGAAGCTGAAATTACTCAACACATAGCCGCAGCTAATCCGGCGTTCAGTCGCGTGTGGTGCGGAGGTCCGGAAGAGCTCGCGGGCTATCTCGAGGAGGCGAAGGAGGAGCGGCTGGACGTCCTGGTAGTTCTTGGTGGGGACGGCACCATTCGCTCCGCAGCAGAACTCGCAGACCCAGAAGGCCCGTACCTCCTTCCGCTTCCCGGCGGAACCATGAACATGCTCCCGACCGCACTCTACGGAGCGCGTCCCTGGCGCGACATACTCCGTGATACGCTCGCGGCGCCTGTTCTTCGTAACGTCTCTTGCGGGAAAATCGACGACGAGGAATTTTATTGCGCTGCGCTGTTTGGTGCGTCTACCCGGCTTACCGCTGCGCGTGAAGCGGTGCGCGATGGAGCGGTGGGGGACGCACTCGCAATTGCCGGGCAGGTGGTGGCGGAGGCGCCGACTGCAGTGCTTGCCTATGAGTTCGGGAAGAAGGCATCAGGGGAGGCGCAGACGGTCGCGATTACCTGTCCGCTCGTGTCTGATGCCATGCATCCGGAGGAGGCAGTGCTCGAGGCAGCGGCGTTTGTTACTCCGGGCGTGGGAGAGGCGCTCGGTATCGCAGTCGCAGGCGCCTTTGGCACCTGGCGCGATGATCCGAACGTAGTGGTCGCGAAAGCAGACCGCATCACTCTTACGAACACAGAGCACATACCAGCAACGCTTGATGGTGAACAAATTATGCTTCCGGAAACGGTCCGCATTGAGTTCGTCCCGCAGGCGTTCAAGGCGGTCGTGCCCGAGTCCTCGCTTACGTAACTTCTCCTAGATAAGGAAGGGCGAATACTTTCTGCCGCTCTTTCCCTGCAAAGAGCGCGTCACGTCGCTTGGTCGAGGAGCTTCCGATGCCGCGGTCGGAGAGAGCGCGTTTCTTACCCGCCTCTATCGCGTTCATGGATGAGCCGAGGTATATGGCGTTTCTTCCATAGCGGTCGTTCAGCACATCGACTTTCTCGAATATGCGCGCAATACCGTCCGCATTCTCTTTACTACGGAATAGATCCAGCTGAACCTCTTTCGCGTCATGGAGGCCGAAGAGGGTGACGCCCGAGGCTCGGTACTCCGTGCCTTTGCGGAAAACTTTCAGGAAATGCGGCTGCATCGCCGCAAGTATTTCATGGGGCGCATTCGTGGGTCGGGCCAGCTTCACTTCCGCCCCGCGATAGCGAAAATTCTGAGACTTTAAAAAGAATGAGAAGCCCGTGGGGGCGAGGCCGTGATACCGAGCCTTCGCGCAGGCCCCCTCGACGTTTTTCGAAAGTTGGGAATAGACAAACACAGCGCTATTTGATGGGGGAGAGAAGGTGCGGGTCTTTTGAATCGAGCGATAGTCATCCTTCTTCTCGGTAGAGAGCTCGTAGACGAGAATGCCGTTCAATTCCTTCCATACCTCGATGATAGGCTTGTTCGCGATGCTTCGTACCCATTCTTCCCGTTTGTTCGCAAAGTCGAGCGCCGTTTTTATTCCGTGCTTATTCAGGAGGGCGGTGGTATTAGGTCCGATGCCCCAGATGTTACCGATAAGGGTATTCGCGAGGAACTTGTCCTTCTCGGACAGGCGGATTGGTGTGAAGCCGTCGGGCTTCGCGTATTTTGAGCCTACCTTCGCAAGCACCTTCGTCGCGGCAAGTCCTACGGAAAAAGTAATGTCGAGTTCTCGGTACAGGTCATCTTTTATCTTGCGAGCGATTTCCTCATAGCCCATATGGAAGGTGCGTCGCAGTCCGGTGATGTCTCCGAAGCACTCATCAATCCCATACTCTTCCACCTCGGGTGTGTAGCGTCGCATGATTTCATACATGCGAAGCGAGTAGAGCGTATAGAGTTCATAATCGGACGGCATGATAATCGCCTCCGGGCATATCTTGTGCACGTCTGCGAGCCGAACACCGCGAGAGATACCGCGCGCCTTCGCTTCATAGGTTGCAGCCGATACGATGCCACGCTCGGCACCTGTTACGACAGGCTTACCGCGCAACCGCGGGTCGCGCGCGACTTCGCAGGCAGCGAAGAATCCATCGCCATCGACGTGTACTAATGCTCGTGGGTAGTAATAGGATTTGCCCCAACCCACTTCCGTTGGCATACGCTAGTACTTGCGGACGACGCCGGTAACTACTGCTTCAATAGTCAGTGCTCCTTTCGGGTATATCGGCTTGTATGCCGCATTCGCCGGGTCGAGGTAGAACGTATCGCCGTTCTTCCGGAGATATTTCATCGTGTACTCGCCCTCCACTGCCGCGATGACGATTTGTCCCGGCTTGTAGCTCGGTCGGCGCTCGACGATGACGAGGTCGCCCGGGCAGATGCCCGCGTCTATCATGCTCTCGCCCTTCACTTTGAGAATGTAGGAGTTTTCTTTGTTCGGCGTGAGGAATTCATCGAAGTCCATGACATCGAGCAGCTCTTCTTCTGCTGGGGAGGGGAAGCCTGCTTCCACCAGACCGAGGAGCGGTACGCCGACGAGCGCGCGACCGGGAGAGAGTTTGCCATCGCGGGATTTCTGGAGGACACCCTCATCGACCAGTTTGTTGAGGAGTTTGTAGACCGAATTCTTCGAGGCGAGGCCAGTCGCGCTCATGATTTCCTTGTAGCCCGGCATGCGCTTGTGGCGTTCCCAGAACCCGATGATTTTGCGCTTGTAGGTGTCGTACATATCTCTCTAGTGTAGGTGAACTATGGTTCACCGGTCAAGAGTATGCGCGCGGACAGCTGTTGTGAGTATGAAAAAGGCAGGACCCGGAACAAGTCCGGGCCCTTCTGTGGCGCCTTTCGCGCCATTAGCGATTCGGGTCACCCTGCATCTCGTCGGTCACCTCGATGATTTGCTGGATGGTGACCCCCTCGATGATTTCTGCCTCGTCGAATTGGAAGCAGAAATTAGGCAACATCAGACGCGGAAAACCGCGGGCGTTCCACCATGCCGCAGCAGCGGAATCATGACCCCGCAGGATTTCGATTGCTTCTTCCTGCGGAACGATGTAGCCGATGGGACGAGACTGCGGCGTCAGAGTTTCAACACCGAGCGCGAGGCCGACATGGCCCGCGACGGGATAGCAGGGAAGAACGAGTCCCACCCACTTCTCCCGGACCCAGTCGGGCGCTTGGCCCGCAGGCACTGATGTTATACGTATCGAGCCCGTAGGCTTCCAGTCGGTGGGTTCCATGTTCCACCCCCTTTCCGGAGCGACTATACCTCGCTCAGAGGTATCAAGAAATAGGACTAACTAGTGCGAAAGAGTCGCGTCCTCCGGAAGCGGATAGCGCGTATAGCGCTCATACACTTCTTTGCCCGGCCAACGGAAGTAGAGAATCGGGATGAGTACGAGGGTGAGGAGGAGGGAGAAGGCGAGGCCGGCCATAACGGCGAATGCGAGCGGCGCCCAGAACGCATTCACGAAGATGAGCGGCATCATGCCGATGACCGTCACGACGGTCGTGAGGATGATGGGGCGCAGACGGGTCGAGGCTGCCTCGACCACGACGTTCTCAAGTGAGAGCTCCGGATGCTCGCGATGGATACGTGCGATGGAGTCCATGAGAATGATGGCGTGATTGATGATGACGCCGGCAAGTGCGATGACGCCGAGCATCGAGGTAAGCGAGAGCGGCTGGCCGACGAGCGCAAGACCGGCAAACACGCCGATAAGCGAGAGCGGGATGATGAGAAGCAGATAGAAGGAGTGGCGGAAGGAGTTGAATTCGAGGATGAGAATGGAGAGCATGAGTGCGGCACCCGCGATGAGCGCGACGAAGAGCTCGGTAAAGGATTTGTTGATGTCCTCGCTCTCACCACCGACTTTCTGAATTATGCCCGGGGCCAGTTTGTCTTTTGTGAAGGCTTTCTGGAATTTCGCGGTTACCTCGATAGCGTTTACTCCAGGAGCGACCTCTGCCGTCACAGTCGTAATGCGTTCGCCCGCTTCATGGTTGATGGCGGTCTGTGCCGGTTCGTAGGTAATGTCCGCAATGGTCGCGAGTGCGACCGGCCCCTTAGTGCCGTTTACAGTGAGTTCGCGCACCGCGTCGATGGTCGCGTGGGTGGTCTCGGATGGGTCGCGATAGGTCGGATTAAGATCGAGCTTCGTGCGTACCTCGATATCGTCCTTACCTTGGCGGATGGAAGTCGCCTTTGCAGAGAAGAGTGCGGTACGGAGCGTGTCGGCGACCGAAAGAGGGGAGACGCCGAGCTCGGAGGCCTTTGCGGCATCGAGGTGCACGACGAATTCGGCAGTCGCGTTCTTTGCGCTTGAGTTAATGTTCACGACGCCCGGAATGTCGGAGAGTGTCTGCACGGCGCGATCTGCAGTAAGAGATAGACCACCGAGGTCGTTGCCGGTGAAAGTGACCGTGACTGGAGCGGCTGCAGGAGGCCCACCCGCAGGTTCGCCGACGGTAATCTTCGCCGATGTTATGCCTGAAAGTTCCTTACGGAGCTGCTCTACGAATTTGGCACTCGGGATGTGGTGACCCTTATGTAGGTTCACGGTGATGTTGCCGACGTTCGTGGCAGAGCCAGGACCACCGAAATCCGATGAAGCGAACGAGCTGCCTGCACCCGTTTCGCTCACGAATGATTCAACCTGCTTGTTCGCATAGAGAAGTTCCTCTGCTTCACGCACGACGAGGTCGGTCTCTGCGAGCTCCGTGCCCTGTGGCTTTTCAATCTGGACGTATACATAGTCAGAGTCCGCAGCAGGGAAGAAGATAGATTTCAAAATGCCGGTCGCCGGAAGTGCGAGTGCGATGACAAACAGAACACCCATCGTAATCATGAAGGTCGTCTGACCTTTCTTGTTCGCGAGCAGCTTATGTAGGAAGTTCTGGTACCACGTCTTTGCGATGCGGTTGTAGCGTTCCTGGCGATTCTCCACTTCCGTGTGCGTTGCCTTCACGAAGAAGATGGCAAGAAGTGGGACGAAGCCAAGCGCAACGAAGATGGATGCGAGAAGCACGAAGATGACCGTGTACGGAATAGACGCCAGGAATTTTCCGACGATGCCGGAGAGGAAGAAGAGCGGCACGAACACCACGATGGTCGTGAACGTTCCAGCGATAAGCGGCCATGCGTATTCGCGGATGGCTGCTTTCGCTGCCTCGTGCTTGTCCCCGTATTTAATGAGGCGTGTATGGAATGCTTCGACCACCACGATACCGGAGTCGACGAGAATACCGATGGCAAGGATGAGTGAGAACAGGGAGACGTTATTGAGTGTGTTGCCTGCGGCGTACATGCCAATGAAGGCAATGAGGAATGAAAGTGGAATGGATGCAGCAGCAACTACTGACTCGCGCCAGCCGAGCGTAAAGAGAAGGATGAGCATCACGAGGATGACGGTCTCGACGCCTGCGCGCGTGAGTTCCGTCAGTGATTTATCGACCTCATCAGCGGCATCGTATGAAATAACCGTCTCGGTTCCTTCAAGGAGACCGGACTTCTGGAGGTCCTTCAGCTTCTGTTGCACTGCCTTGCCGGTTGCGGCGATATTGCCGCCGCGTGTCTTGTAGACAATGAGCGTGAGCGATGGCTGAGCCGGCTTTCCGGAAACAGAAACGCGCGAATAGGTCGCTGGGTCCTCGAGTCCGTCGATGACCTCTGCGACGTCGCGTACATGAAGCACGGAACCGCCCGGGCCCGCGAGTGCAACGCTTGCGACTGCTTCAGTTGACGGTACGCCTGACTCGAAGCGCACGGCATAGCGCACGCCGTCTACCGTGAGCGTGCCGGCAGGGGAGGCGACACCGGCAGCACGGAGTGCATTGGTGACATCCGAGAGGGAGAGATTGTACTGGCGCAGACGCTCCTCCTTCACGATGACCTGCACTTGGCGGTCGCGCGTACCGGAGACGACGACTTTGGAGACGCCAGACACACGCTTCACTTCATCCGAAACACTCTCGCCAAGCGTTGTGAGCTCCGCAGGTGCGAGATTGCCGGAAACGGAAATGATGATGACTGGCTGGTCGGAGAAGTTCACATCCGATACCAACGGGTCCGTCGCTTCCTCAGGAAGTTCGGACTTCACCTTATCGACGGCGTCCTTAAGTGACTGAATGGATTTATCAATATTTGCTGACGCATCGAATTCGACCGAGACCGATGAGACACCCTCGCCTGAAGAGGAAGTAACTTTCGAAACGTGCTCAACACCGAGTACGCCGCTCTCTATCTTGTCGGTGATGAGACGTTCGACGTCAGCGGACGAAGCTCCTGGTAGTACGGTCGTGACAATGCCAAGCGGGATGGTGATGTCTGGAGTCGCTTCTTTTGGAATTGCAGACACGGCATAAAGTCCTCCCAAAAAGAGGACGCCCATGAGAAACACCGTGAAGTGGTGTTTTGCTATGAAGAAGTTCCAGAATTTATGCATACGCGAGGCTGGTGGTGTTACTGAGCCGTCGCTACATTAACTTTCTGACCCTCGGACAAGCCGCGTGCGTCAGTGACGATGCGCATGTCTCCTGGCAGTGCCGTCTTGATTTCGATGCGATCTCCGCGCACGTCGCCTATCTCGACTGCGTGTCCGACGAGGCGTCCGTCTTCTCCAATCGAGAATACGATGCGAGCGGAAGGAGTGAGCTTAAGTGCAGTAAGCGGCAGGAGGATAGGCCCGGTAGAAGCTGTAGTGGTTGCAGCTGCGGCGCCTGGGAGCGTGATGCGCACCGACTGGCCGTTCACGAGCTCGGTTTTGCCGGTCACGGCAATGTGCACTTCAATCTGCTTGGTGACTGGGTCGAGTGCAGGAGCAATCGAGGTGATGACGGCAGGGAAGGTGCCTTCCACTGTTACCTTCTGTCCGACTGAGAGCTGTGCGCGAGTATCTTCGGAAACGAAGCTGACGATTTCAAGTGCGCCGTTCTGTGCGACGGTTGCGACATGCTGCAGCGGCGTAACGTAATCGCCGACGCGGATAGGGAGGAAGTTTACCTGGCCGCCGATAGGTGCGCGCACGAGCGTCTTCTCAAGATTTGCCTGAGCGGCGCGGAGCGTACCGAGCGCTGCTTTTACAGAGGCGTTCGCGCCTGCAGATGCAGACGTCGACTGGCTCTGGTTTGCCTGCTTTGCGGCAGTAATAGATGCCTGCAGGCTCGCAATCGAGGTGCGTGCGGTAGCAAGTGCGGCGAGCTGGGTAGCGTTCGCGTCTCCGTTGTATTTCGTTGCGGCGCTTGCGATATCCGTAATGAGCGAGTTTGCCTGACGGGTAACGGTATCTGCTTCCTCGAGAAGTTGAGGAGCGTTTGCGGAAGTTGCGGAGGCGAGATGCGAGCGCCAGGTATCAAGCGCATGCGCAAGGTCTGCGCGCTTGCGTGGGAAGTAGTCGAAGTCAAACGGCTGCGGGCTAATAAGGAACTGCGGGCCCTGTGCGCCAGGATTTCCGTAGAACGCATCGATGTAATTCTTCGCGATTGAGTCGAGCGAATTGTAGGACGAGGTGTAGGTATTGAGGGCCGAGGTGCCGATGTCGACTGGGGAGAGTCCGGAACGCGCTGCGACCGCTGCATCGTATGCACCTTCTGCCTGCAGCACCGCTGCGCGCTGGCTCGCGTTCTCAAGCGACGCGATGACGAATCCTGCCGGAACGGTGCCACCGACCGAGGTGGATACGGAACGGACTACGCCCCCGGACTCTGCGAGAATGCTCGCTTCCGTCACTGAGCGAACATTTCCAACGACACCGACTCCCGAAGTACCACCAGAAATTTCTGCGATAGGAGCGAGCGTCACTGTCGCAAGCGTATCTCCGGTGGCTTTAGGTGCACCGAGCTTCCCGATCCCGATGAGAAGCGCGAAGAGCGCAATCACCACAAGCACACCGATGACTATCTGGAGCCAGAGAGCGAGCGCGCGGTATTTGCTCCAGGTGTGGACCGAAAAACGGCGAACAGGGGAGAGACGCGCAACGAGCGGCTTAAATGAAAATGATGCCATATATATAAGGTATGCGCGCATTATGCCTCAAACGCATGAAATAATCAAGAAGTAGGCCGGTTTTTGCAGGTTCATGAACCGTTCATGCGGCTACGGGCATACTGGCGGTCGTTGATGGACATGTGCCATAGAGCGGGACTATAGTGGTCACGCTCACCAGAAATTACCTTTATAACCTAGACGCGTATGATTCTTCACAAGATGGCAGCTACGGCAGCCCTCCCGTTCGTTGCAGCGTCGGGATGGGCCGGGTACGCATATACCCAGCCAGACCAAAACCAGTACCCATCGCAGATGCAGTGCACGACACTCGCAAGCGATATCTCGTACAACTATCAGAACAATTCGAACGACGTTCGTTCATTGCAGCGCTTCCTTGTCGCGCGCGGCTACATGACCGGAAGCGCAAACGGCTATTACGACCAAGCAACGTACTCGGCCGTGCAGCGTTTCCAATCCGATAATGGACTGTCTGCGACTGGCGTCGTAGACAGCGCGACGCGCCAACGCATTCAGACTCTCTCCTGTGGCGGCAATGGCGGACACGGGGGTGGGTACGGCAACGGCCAGCTCTCCGTGCAGGGCATTGATGCCCCAAGCACGCTCGCGGTTAACCAGACCGGGACATGGACCGTTCGTGTGTCCGGCTGGAATAATTATCAGGGCGGCCAGCTCCACTACACCGTCGTCTGGGGCGACGAGAATAATGGCGCACGCACCGCAAGCACCTATTACCCGAGCACCTCGGTGAATTCGACCGGTACATTCACGCATGTCTACGTGACTCCGGGCACGTACACCCCGGTCTTCACTGTGACTGACGATTACGGTCATCGCACGCAGGCAAGCGTTACCACTCGCGTAACCGCACCGGTATACGGTAATGGCGGATATGGCGGGGGATATGGTGGCGGGTCGCAGGGAGGTAGCGCTTACTGCAACACCTACTCGGGCTACATGGACCGCACGTGTTATGCGAACGGTCGCTACACTGGCACGTATAACCCTAACGGTGGTGGCTATACGGGTGGTACATCAGGTGGCTACAGCGGTGGCTATGGCGGTGCACAGGGCGGAAGCGCCTACTGCAACACGTACTCGGGGTACATGGACCGTACGTGCTACGCCAATGGCCGTTACACCGGTACGTACAATCCAAACGGAGGAGGGTACCAGGGCGGCTATCAAGGCGGATACACGGGCGGAGGCCAGCAGACCGGTAGTAGCGCGTACTGCGATACCTACGCAGGCACGCTCGACCGTACCTGCTACGTGAACGGTCGCTACGCTGGAAACTTCAACTACTACGCAAGCACCGGCTACTCGAGCGGCTACACGTCCGGTACCTACAGTGGCGGATATCAGGGTGGATACACGGGCGGCCAGCAGACCGGTAGTAGCGCGTACTGCGATACCTACGCAGGCACGCTCGACCGTACCTGCTACGTGAACGGTCGCTACGCTGGAAACTTCTCCTATCAGGAAGCGAGCAGCAATCCGTACTACACCGGCTACTAGAACTGATGTTCACGGCTGTGCGAGCAGAAAGCGCCCCATATACGGGGCGCTTTCGCGTATCTAGTTCACCAAACGCTCTTCATTTTTTCATCATCAATCGCTTTTTCCGGGTAATACACCTCGTCCACACCCTGATTTCACCTAGGGCATGTAGCATGGATATATGACCCAAGGACAGGCACTCGAAATATTAAAGACCGGCGCGAATGTCTTCCTCACCGGCGAGCCGGGAAGCGGCAAGACGCACACGCTCACCGCCTATATTTCTTGGCTGCGTTCTCATGGCATTGAGCCTGCCATTACTGCGTCGACTGGCATCGCAGCAACGCATGTGGGCGGGATGACCATTCACTCATGGAGTGGCATCGGCATACTTGAGCATCTGTCTGAGCAGGACCTCGACCGCATCGCGAGCAAGGAGCATGTCGTGCGCAGACTCCAGAAAGCCAAAGTGCTCATCATCGACGAAGTATCGATGCTCTCTGCGGGAGCACTCTCGATGATTGACGCAGTGCTCCGCGAAGTGCGACACGATACGCGCGCCTTCGGCGGTATCCAAGTCGTGTTCTCGGGAGATTTCTTCCAGTTGCCGCCGATAACCCGTGGCGGTACTCCGGCTGAGTTCGCATTCACCTCGTCCGCATGGCGCAGTGCGACACCACTCGTGTGCTATCTCACTGAACAGCATCGTCAGGAAGACGACGCATTCCTCGACATTCTCTCTGCGATTCGCGATGGCTCGTTCGACCATACGCACGCCTCGGCAATCCTCTCGCGAGAATCTTCAGGCGATGAACTTGAGAGCGATACGCCGCGACTCTTCACGCATAACGCTGATGTGGACCGCATCAATGAAGCAGAACTCGCGAAACTCAAAACTCCGTCGAAGGTCTATCGCATGACCTCGACGGGACCAGACATCATCGTTGAAGGATTGAAGCGCGGATGTCTTTCGCCTGACACGCTCACGCTTAAGGAGGGTGCAGTCGTGATGTGCACGAAGAACAATCCGCTCGGCTCCTACACGAACGGTACGCTCGGAAAGGTTATAGGGTTCGTGCGGGGTTCATCCGACCCCATCATCGAGACCTATGACGGCAGGGAACTCGTCATCACGCCGACGGAATGGGCAGTTGAAGAGAACGGAAAAATCCGCGCGAAGATTGCGCAGCTGCCGCTTCGTCTGGCATGGGCGATTACCGTGCATAAGAGCCAGGGCATGAGCATGGACGCCGCTGCGATAGATCTCTCCCGCACCTTTGAATATGGCCAGGGGTACGTCGCGCTCTCTCGTGTACGTACGCTCTCCGGTCTCACGCTCCTCGGGTGGAGTGAGCAGGCGGCGCTCGTACACCCGGAAGTCGCACGCATGGACGAACGACTGCGCGAGGAGTCCATGGCAGCGGAGGAAGCATTCGATACGCTGCGCGAGGACGGAGATCTCGCAGTGATGCACCGCAATTTCATACTGGGTAATGGCGGTGCGCTTGAGGCCGCACAGGAAGGGGAGCGACCCGCAAAGCGCACGACCTACGACGAGACCATGACGCTCATTGATGACGGCGTGCCGCTCCTCGATATTGCAAAGGAACGCAAGCTCACGGTGGGCACCATCGCCGACCATGCGCAGCAGTTGGTACGCACAGGAAAATTAGAGCCGGCAACGCTCCTCTCCCTCATTCCGGCACGGCTCATTGCTGCGCTTCCGGATATCCATGAAATTTTTGAAGAGTCAGGCACGGAGAAATTGGCACCCGCATTCCATAAGCTCCGCGGCAAATATACCTACGACGAGCTGAAGCTCGCCCGCATCCTCTTCACAAATGAGGCCGGGGTAAAATAAATCAATGCGAAGCGGGACGACGACACGCGGCATAGGCCGCACCCTCCTTATCGTGCTGACGGCATTTGCGCTTCTCCTTATCGTCGCAGCACTTCTCTATGCGGAAGCGTTCGGGCCGATGAAGCGAGAGCCTGAACCGAACCGGCAATTCGTGGTGACTCCCGACGAGACACTGGGAGAAATCGCCGACAGTCTCACAGAGAACGGGTATGTGCGTGGCGCGTGGATATTCGAGCTCGCGTACCTGCGCGCGTCCGACGGGCATGCGATACGTCCGGGTGGGTACGAAATAAGTCCGTCGATGGATGCATGGACCATCGCGTCCCAGTTGGTGCAGGCGCCGTACTTCGCATGGGTGAAGGTGCCGGTGGGTGTACGTAAGGAGCAGATAGGAGACCAGCTGAGCGAAGCGCTCGGATGGAATGCGGAAGAGCGCGCTGCATGGGATGCGGCGACCGGTTCATCGAGCCCGAACTATATAGAAGGAGTGTATTTCCCTGATACCTATCTCATCCCGACAGATGAGCCGCCTGCGCTTATCGCAGAACGGATGCGCAACCGGTTCAAGGAAGTGTTTGCGCCCTATGCGGATGAGGCCGTAAAGAAAAAAGTAGCGTGGCCGCAGGTACTTACCATCGCATCACTCATACAGCGCGAGGCGGGCAGTGTGGAAGACATGTCCATAATCTCAGGCATCATTCAGAAGCGTCTCGCAGTCGGGATGCCACTCGCACTTGATGCGAGTTTGCAGTACATGACCGGGAACGCAGACACCGGCTGGTGGCCTAGCCCGAAACCAGCCGGGACGTATCCGGATTCACCATTCAATACGTATAAGCAGAAGGGTCTTCCGCCGCACCCAATAGCGGAGCCAGGACTCGCTGCTATCGAAGCGGCGCTGAATCCAATCGCGACGAACTGCCTCTTCTACATTCATGACAATCGCGGTGTTATGCATTGCTCGCCGACCTATGCCGGCCAGCTCGCCAACATCAATAAATACCTTCGCTAGGCTTTACGTTTTGTATATATAAGGTATATTCATTTTAACGGCCCGAGGGCCCTATTTTATTTCTATGGAAATCCGAAACATAGCGATTATCGCGCACGTGGACCACGGCAAGACCACGCTCACTGACGCCCTCATGCGTCAGACGGGCGCCGTGGCTGAGGGTGTTTCCATGGACAGTAACAAGCTTGAGCAGGAGCGCGGCATCACTATCTACTCGAAGAACACCTCTATTGAGTACAAGGGTACGAAGATTAACATCGTGGACACTCCGGGCCACGCGGACTTCGGCTCAGAAGTGGAGCGCGTGCTTCGTTCTATCGACTCCGTCTTGCTCGTCGTGGATGCGCAGGAGGGCCCGATGCCGCAGACGCGCTTCGTGCTTAAGAAGTCGCTTGAGCTCGGCATCAAGCCAATCGTCGTTTTGAATAAAATTGATAAGCCAGCGGCTAATCCCGCACAGGCAGAAGAGGCAGTCCTCGAGCTCTTCCTCGAACTCGGCGCGTCCGACGAGCAGTCTGATTTCCGTACGGTATACGCGATTGGCCGTGAAGGCGTCGCCATGAAAAATCTCGATGATGAGCGCAAGGACCTCATGCCGCTTCTCGACACCATTCTTGAGCTTGTCCCCCCGGCAACGACTCCGGAAGCAATCACGAAGCCGGCGAAGCTTCAGGCGTTCAATCTTGCCTATGACAACTTCCTCGGTCGTCTCGCAATCTGCCGCGTCTACGAGGGTGTCATCAAGGGAACCGATAATGTCACGGTCAAAAAGCCGGACGGAAGCGCACGTACTGGAAAACTGACGAAACTGTTTACCTTCAAGGGCATTGAGCGCGTTGATGTACCTGAAGCGCAGGCAGGCGACATCGTTATCGTTGCAGGTCTCCCGGATATTTTCATCGGTGAGACTATCGGCACAGACGCTGCAGTCGAGCCGCTCCCAGCAATTGCCATTGATGAACCGACCATTACGGTCAACTTCCTCGTCAACAACTCGCCGTTCGCAGGTCGCGAAGGGAAGTACGTAACGAGCCGCCAGCTGCGCGAGTACCTCGAGAAGGAACTCGAAGTGAACGTCGGTCTCAAGGTGGACTTCGTCTCACCGGACGCCTTCAAGGTATCAGGTCGCGGTGAACTTCACATCGCAATTCTCCTCGAGAACATGCGCCGCGCAGGATATGAAATGCAGGTGTCTCAGCCGCAGGTCATCATCCGCGAAGAGGATGGAGTAAAGATGGAACCGTTCGAGGAAGTCATTATCGATACGCCGACCGAATTCCAGGGTGCCATCATCGAGCGCCTCGGCACGCGCGCGTTCGTACTCCAGAATCTCGTGCAGCACGAGAACCAGGTGCGTCTCACGCTCGAGGGACCAACGCGCGGACTTCTCGGCTACCGCAATCAGTTCGTCGTCGACACGAAGGGTGAGGGCATTCTCTCCTCGCGCGTGCTCGGCTTCAAGCCGTTCGCAGGTGAAATTAAGAAGCGTCAGGTAGGCTCGATGATTTCCATGGCGACCGGCAAGGCGCTCGGCTATGCGCTGTGGGGCATGCAGGAGCGCGGCGTACTCTACATCGGTCCGGCGACCGAAGTATATGAGGGCATGGTGGTGGGTAATACCAGTAAGGGTGAGGAAATGGTGGTGAACCCAACCAAGGGTAAGAACCAGACGAACGTCCGTTCCTCCGGAAACGACGAGGCAATCAATCTCGTGCCTGCCTACACGCTCACTATTGAGCGCGGTCTCGAAGTCATGACTGACGACGAGTACCTCGAAATCACTCCGGTTTCGGTGCGTCTGCGTAAGCAGGGTCTCACGGAGACTGACCGCGCAAAGTCTCGTCGCTAGACGTTTTTACATAATCAAAAGGCCGCCACATCTGTGGCGGCCTTTTGATTTGACCGAACCCCACTTCCGTTGTAATATGTTTTTCGAAAGCACACGGAGGAGCTGATGCTCGACCACAGAACCATGGTGACCGGAGTAGCGCAGCTCTTCGGCATCGAGAACCATCCCGAAACCGGACTCAGTGAAGAGAAGCTGACCATCAATGGCCTGACCTTCAGCGGACCGGAGGGTGAGAAATTCATCCCCGGCACACCGATGAACAAAGCCAGTCGGCTCCTGTTCATGCTGCTGGCGGTGAATGAGGAGAACGAAGATGAGCCATTCCGGACCATCCCGCTCACCGACGCCGTCTACACGATGATCGAGAACTACTATGCGGAGAAATGGCCGGTCTCCGACCCGCCGCTCCCGCAGCCGCTCCTCGATGCGCTCCGCGCGAGGCGGTACACGCACGTGAAGATTCACTGGAAGGGCCATGGGCACTAAGACCCTCGGGGAAACCCGAACGGCACAAGGGCGCAGCGTTTACGCTGCGCCCTTCATGCTTTCTTTGCTCGCGATTTCGTACAACTACTGTTCGAGGCGTTCATGCGCACTCGTTACATCATCACCACATCATGCTCATCACCATTGCCGTAGTTCTCCTCGTGCTCTGGGCAGTCGGGCTCGTCACTTCCTACACCATTGGCGGGTTCATCCATCTGCTATTCATCGCGGCCATCATCCTCGTTCTCGTCCGCTTGATACAGGGCAAGAATCCAATCGGGTAAGTGCTATCCACAACAAGCAAACAACAGGTGTCTAGTACACTCACTACTCATCCTAGTAATAAAAAGTCTCGTGCGACGTATAGAAGGGAGGTGGTTACTGGCATTGTGCGGCGCATATCTCAGCGAGCGGGATATGCGCCGCACAGTGTCCGCAATCGCTGCCTTGCGTAGGTGAAGTACTCGTGCTATAGTTTCAGTACAACAGTTCTCCATTAGGTTTTCCGTCTTGAGGATTCACGAATCAGCTCGAGACCAGGCGGCCACGCCCCTGAACCACTCGAGGCAGTTGTGAATTATCCCAAGTCCGCACACTCGCGGACATCACAAAACAAGACAGACATGCAAACGTTCAATAAAGGAGGAGCGCGCCAGCGTTCCCCAAAGCCAGGCGGTCGCCGCCCGGCTCCGTCCAGTGCCTTTGAGGCAGGTGCCGCTTTCGCGCGCCAGTTCGACGCTGCCCCGAGCCTCAATTACGTTCCTCGCCGTGACCCGCCTCGCTCTCGCAGCAAGGGTGGTTCTTCTTCACGCCCGTCGCGTGGAGGTGGCGACCGCGGTTCACGCGGCCCCTCTCGCGGAGGTTCCTATGGTGGTGGAGGTGGCGGAGCGCCTACTCGTGCACGTCGCGGCAACATTGCCGAGATGAACATCGACCTCTCCAAGCTCATCAACAAGGCAGTCGAGGGTGTCGTCGAGGAGGCATACGTACCGACTCACGCATTCGCCGATTTCGCTATCGACGAGCGCCTCAAGGCAAACATCACCGCAAAGGGCTACATCAACCCGACTCCGATTCAGGACCAGTCAATTCCGCACGTACTCCTTGGAAAGGACATCGTCGGACTTGCTAACACCGGAACCGGAAAGACAGCAGCATTCCTCATCCCGCTTATCGATAAAGTGCTTAAATTCCGCACGCTCGGAAAGAACGAGCGCGTGCTGGTCATGGTGCCGACTCGCGAACTCGCACTTCAGATTGAGGCTGAGCTCTTCGGTTTCTCGAAGGGTCTCCAGCTTACGTCCGTCACCTGCGTCGGCGGCGCGAACATCGTTCCGCAGATTCGTGTGCTTCGCCGCAATCCTGCATTCGTCATCGGTACTCCGGGACGTTTGAAGGACCTCATGGAGCGTAAGGAGCTGGACCTCTCGTCCTTCTCCACTGTCGTGCTCGACGAGGCTGACCGCATGCTCGACATGGGCTTCATCAACGATATGAAATTCATTCTCGGCTTCATGCAGAAGGAGCGCCACACACTCTTCTTCTCCGCAACCATGGACAAGGAAATCGAGCGCCTCATCGGCGACTTCCTCAAGGACCCAGTCCGCGTCTCGGTGAAGACTCGCGACACTGCCTCGACCATCGACCAGGACGTGGTCTACGTCACGCGCGATAACAAGTTCGACGTGCTCGTCGACCTGCTTTCCGCTCCGGATATGGACAAGGTTCTCGTCTTCGGACGAACCAAGCACGGTGTCGAGCGCATCACACGCGACCTCTCTCGCCGCGGCATCAAGGCAGACTCGATTCATGGCGATAAGACCCATGGCAAGCGCCAGAAGGCTTTGTCACTCTTTAAGGCGAGTCATGTCCAGGTGCTTGTTGCGACCGACGTCGCTGCGCGCGGCCTCGATATCTCAGGTGTCTCGCACGTCATCAACTACGACCTGCCGGGTACGTACGAGGACTACACGCACCGCATCGGCCGCACCGGACGAGCGGGGAAGACTGGTAAGGCACTTACGTTCCTCTACCAGTAATCGCAAAAACCAACCTAAAACGCCCCGCATTCTTGCGGGGCGTTTTAGGTATATACTCACACCGTACTAATCATTCACTGCTATGGACCTCCTTATTTACCTTGTTCCGATAGTCATCATTTTCCTCGCGCTTTCGCTTCGCGTCGTGAAGGAATATGACCGCGGAGTCATCTTCTTCCTCGGCAAGTGCACGGGCGTACGCGGCCCTGGCCTCATCATCCTCATTCCGATTCTCGAGCAGATGACGAAGGTCACGCTCCGCACTATCACGATGAATATTCCCTCGCAGAAAATCATCACGAAGGACAACGTCTCCATCGATATCGCCGCAGTCGCGTACTACCACATCGTCGACCCGCAGAAGTCAGTCATTGCTATTGAGAACGTGTACGACGCAGTGAACCAAATCAGTCAGACCACCGTGCGCAACGTGGTGGGCCAGTTCATGCTCGACCAGCTTCTCTCGCAGACCGCCGACATCAATGGACAGATAAAGGAAGTCATCGATGCGCACACGGAGCCATGGGGTGCGCAGGTGACGGCAGTCGAAATCAAGGACATCACGCTTCCGGAGAACATGCAGCGTGCAATGGCGAAGGAGGCAGAGGCAGAACGCGAACGCCGTGCAAAGATTGTGGCGGCTGAGGGCGAGTTCCAGGCGGCAGTGAAGCTGGGCGAGGCTGCTGACATCATCGCGACACACCCAGTCGCGCTCCAGCTGCGTACACTCCAGACCATGGCGGAGATATCAGTAGAGAAGAACTCCACCATCATCTTCCCGGCACAGTTCATGACCACGGTTCAGGAGGCTATTTCGGCCATTCGGAACGACGTCGCGCGCTAGTGGCAGGGGCGACCGGGGCGGGGTATGCTAGATAGCATTGGAAATAAGGGCATTCGATAACCAACTATGGATAAGGATATGAAGGGCGAGTTCATGGAGAAGTACCTCACGCCGATTGCGGTCGTCGTAGGCGCTGCCATCCTCGCAGCAGCGTTCATCTTCGGACATGGCGCAAAGCCGACCGACCAGACCGGACAGCAGGCTGCGAAGGTGGACATTAAGGATGTGTCGACCGAGGGCGACCCGTTCATCGGAAACGCAAATGCGCCGGTGACTATGGCGTTCTGGTTCGATTACCAGTGCCCGTTCTGCAAGCAGTTCGAGGAGACGGTGACGCCGCAGCTCTTCGAGAACTATGTGAAGACCGGCAAACTGAAGATTGTCTTCAAGGACTTCCAGTTCCTCGGACAGGACTCACAGGTGGGTGCGGAATTCGCACGCGCGATGTGGGAGGCATATCCGGACCACTTCTATGATTGGTATCTCGCTATGTTCGCCGCACAGGACGATGAAGGAGATAAGGGCTTCGGCGACCTCGACTCTATCAAGGCAATCACCGCGAAGATTAATGGCGTAGACGTCGCTAAGGTCGTCGCGCTCATGAATCAGAAGAAGGCTCAGTATGATGCTGAGATTGCAGCTGATCGCAACGAGGGCCAGAAGTTCGGCATCAATGGAACGCCGAGCCTCATCATCGGCACTACCGTGCTCTCGGGTGCGCAGCCGTACAGTGCCGTTGCTGCACTCGTCGACGCGCAGCTCGCTAAATAGCGTTCGGCAAGTCACAAAACAATAAAGGCTCCGAAGGGAGCCTTTATTGTTTTGTTTAAAAGCAGGCGGTCCCGGCAAGAAGCCGGGACCGTTGCCGCTTAGGCGGCGAGCAGAGAAAGTTCGGGGTAGGAGCCGCGTTCGTTGAGGATCATCTCGGCGTTGGTCAGGATGATTTTCCGGACCCAGCCGTTCGGCACCACGCCGTTCGCCCAGTTCGCGACAGCCTCGATGAAGCCACAGCTGCTCGCGATGGCTTCGTGGAGTTCCTCCGGCGTCATCTTGATGCGGTGGGCCTGCTCGAGGAAGTCGGCGAATTGCCGGCTCTCGGTCGCGGCGTCGGGCGCGTCCGTGACGTCCATGGCCATGAACATACGGCGGCCCCGTTCCACCTCGAAGGCGGGCGGGTGCGACGTGGCGCGGAAGTAGCCGGCGACGAGCGGCGTGAAGAATGAGCAGATATCATTGCAGGTAGGAGCCGTGCACATGCTGGACTCTCCATAGGGTTGAAACTCGCGGGACTATAGCATGCCTCTTGGTTTGCTACACTGGGGGCATATGCAAAACGGATACAGCTCGTGGCGTTCGACCGTCGGATGGTCACGCGGGATACCTCATTACTACGGTGATTACGTGCGTTCATTGTTCATCGCGATGGCGGTACTCTCGCTCGTGGTGATGCCAGTTCTCGGAGATTTGCTTCCATTTGGTGTGGTCGCATCTGTCGGAGCCTCGCTCCTCATGGTGCTCCTCGCGGCACTCACTAGTCCGCGCAGCCAGCTGGTGATGATTGCGAACGCGACCGTGTCCGGTGTGTCAGTCGTGCTTCTCGAGACCTTCGCAGTGGTGTTGCAGCACACGCAGTCAGTGCAGCTCTTCCTTGCGCGCGAGGCAGGTGTGCTGCTTATGCTCGGTGCGCTCTACTTCAGTGTGAAGACCGTACGCGCCATGCTTTCAGGAAAGATAGGGCACAGCGATACGCCGCTTGAGTTCGACGAAACAGCTGAGCCGATAGTTCCGGAGAAACCAGGAATGCCGTTCGACCCGAATGAGGGAGACGACTAAGGTCAACGACCCGCTTCAATCGGGCTATACCTACGTTCGCAGCGAACCGGTAGGGAAGAATTTCGCACCGGACTTCGACCCGCAACTGACGCCGAAGGAAATGCTCGCATTCGGCGTGTTCGGCGGTGAGTATTTCGAAGGCGAGACAGATGAATATCCACGGGATTGGTTTACTCACGCCAAGGTCTCGACGAAAGGGAAGCGTGACGCCTCGCTCAATTATTTTGGCGTGAATGCGTCACAGTCGCGGGAGGAGTGGGAGCGGAAAGGATGGATTCATCCAGACGACCCGCGCGGGTGGTTCCAGTGGTATTGCCGGTATTACCTCGGTCGCAGGAATCCGGTTGAAGACCGCAGGCAGATAGACCGGTGGAAGAAGATTGTCCGGCATATGGCGCAGGTGCGCTATAACTGCCGGCCGGGCGATATCACCTGTAGGCCGCGCCAGAAGCAGGCCATTCTTCATTGGGCATATGACGCAACCAAACTATAATGCGGCGATGAAACGGCTCCCACTCATAGGCGCAATTGTGTTCGGGCTCGCGTTCATCGCGCAGGTCGGATTCATGTGGATTGACCCAGACGACTACGTCGCGCTTGATACATTCGCTACGAATCTCGCGCATCACCTGCAGACTCTTCCGTGGGTAGAGTTTTTCGTTGCTATTACGACCATTGGGAGTACGACGGGCATTATTGTCATTGCGCTTCTCACCGCATTCCTGCTGCGCGGCCGCGAGAGCGCGCTGCGTCTCGCTATTCTCCTCATTGCAGAGAGTGGCACAGTCGAGCTGGTGAAGTCGTACATCGGGCGTGTGCGCCCGGACGCCCTCCCATGGATAGGGGAGATGCACTCCTTCTCATTCCCAAGCGGTCACTCGACTGCTTCCATGGCGCTGTTCGGATTCATTGCGGTGATGGCGTGGCAGCGCACGCAGGGCACACTCGCGCGGACCGTAGCGATTGTTATACCCGCGCTTCTTATTCTTGCTATAGGCATGAGCCGCATTGTGCTCGCGGCGCACTACTTCTCCGACGTCATTGCTGGATTCACGCTTGGCGCATTCTGGCTCTGCTTCGTATTCCTCATACCGCTTCATAAACGCGCTACACTACACGCATGAACTTCAAGAATATTGACTGGAATCACGTGACTCGCTACTCGCAGCTAATTGCTATTGTGCTCTTTGTCGGCGTGTTCGTTCTCGGCTTCTTTCTCGGGAAAACCTACGAATACCACGCATTCATAAATGCGCAGAGGAGTCTTTCGGAAAGCACTAACCCTATCGGTAATGCTCCGATAGCGGACGTCACCTATACCTGCAGGAGCGATAAGACCGTACGTGCCATCTATCATGAAAAGGGCGTGCAGCTCCTACTGTCCGATGGACGCAATCTGACTCTGCCGCACGCAATTTCTGCATCCGGTGCGCGCTACGCAAACGCAGATGAATCCGTCGTGTTCTGGAACAAGGGCGACACTGCCTTCATCACGGAAGGGAAGGACACCACATTCGCTGACTGTGCGGCGAAGCCGATTCTTCAGTAAGAAGTCCCATCGTGCCGCGTCATAGCGGTATATGATGAGCGATATGCGCTACCTCTCCATACCCATTCTCGCTATCGTGTTCGCACTTGGCTTTGCCTATACTGCGCTCGCAGCGGAGGAGAATCGTGTCTGTACAATGGAGTACGCTCCCGTGTGTGCTGCGCACCAGGTGCAGTGCGTACGCGCTCCGTGCTATCCCGTCTATGAGACCTACAGCAACGCCTGCATGGCAGGAGACTCTCCAATCATCCACGAGGGTGAGTGCACCGGAAAAGAGACAGGACCGATAAAGCCGGCAGAACCATACACTCCGCCCAAAGGATGCGTCGCGTGGTTCGATGGATGCAATTCCTGTAGCAAAACTCCGAATGGTCAGACCATGTGTACGCTGCGTGCCTGCCAAATAGGGAACACCACTCCCGGCAAATGCACCGCGTACGAAACGGTGAAGCCTGCACCGCACGCGACCTCAACACCCCCGGTCGCGACGACGACTGCATCTACGACCACTAACCCATTCTTTGAAACTCCTCCGCTGCCCGTCGTGCAGGTAAGTTGGGCGGACCGTTTGAATCGTTTCCTCAATTGGCTCGACCATTTCATACGATTCACGAACTGGTAGAATCGCGGAATGGACGCGAAGGCTTTTGAAGAACTAGTCGGAAAGACGTGGGACGCGATGCCCGAGCATTTCCGAGCGCGCGTTGAGAACGTCGCACTCCTCGTGGAGGACGAGCCGTCAGATGAGATACGCGAGCTCGAGCATTTGGGACCGGGCGATACACTACTCGGCCTCTATCACGGCATTAATCGCCTCGAACGGGGCGAACAGTACGGAATCGGAGGAACGCTTCCCGACACAATAACGCTCTACCGTCTCCCGCTTCTCGAAGAAGCGCAGGAACTTTTATACGAGTGGCCCGAACTCGCGAATATTGAAACCGCACTCGCCAAAGCAGTGCGCGAGACGCTCTGGCACGAAGTAGGGCATTACTTCGGCCTTTCCGAACACGAGATTCATGAGCGTGAGGACGCGGGAAGCAATCAGTTCGAGCTTTAGTCTGCCAGCTAGTCATTTTTGTGGCATAATTCTATTATGCTGTTGAAGCTCGTTCTCGCTTTTTGTTACGTTTTGTTTTGTATCTGGATTCTTTACTCACTCTCAAGGGAAGTGTTGAATTCATGGCGCAAAAGCGAGTTTAAAATCTCTCAAGAAACTTTGATCACAAAAAATAAAAATCCATCTCTATATTGGGCACTCATCCTTTCTTCGATGGTATTTGTTTGTGGCATGACCTTGTATCTAGGTTCGGGCCTTATGAATCTTTATCTCGATCTAATGAGATGGAATCTTTAAATATTATGTGGAAACAAATTATATTTTTCTTTAACACACCAATAAGACGACACTATTTTCTGAGCGCGGAAGAGATTGTCGATCCGAGCCCGCGTATCCCTATGGTATGGAGTATTCCAATCATTTTAGGTGGCTCAGTATTGGTCCTTTTCCTGCTACTTCTTTTCTTCGCCTTTGTAATTCGGTGAATCTATGAAAATACTATTTAGCGCTCGCGGGGGAGGTTGGTTCGGTATCTATAGTTTGTCGTGGCCTTTCGTGGGCCTGAAACTCTCCGAAGACAGATTGGAAGTTCAGTACCCGTCCTTAACTGGAATCACAACTAAAGTTCTAAAATGGGAGGAAATTAGTTATGCAAAGCGTTTCGTAATAATTCCTTTTCTGGCAGATGGAATTGAAGTAGTACCAAAGAATTCATTCGGCTCCTTTTTTGTCTTTTGGGGTTTCTCAAATGACAAAATTATGAGCATTCTCCTTGAGCACGGTGTAAGTAATTCCGGTCCTGAGTCGAAGTCGATTTCGGCATTACGCTTTATCCCATGGGTCTTCTTGGTATTTATTGTTGTCGCTTTCGTGTTCATGATTTCGCAGGGAGTCTAACTGCAGAGGATATGGAACAAAATCTTGGTGTGTTTACAACAAAACAAATTGCACGAGGTGATGAACCAGTGCTGCATGTTAGCCATGACCAAGACGGAGATTGGCAATTCCTGCCGTTCACGACCCCGAACGATAAGGATGCGTCCATAATTCATATTGGACACTTATTGGAACGCGACAGCTCGTTAAGTGAAGTAATGGATTTGCCGTTGGGTTGGCACGCTTATCGAAAGGAAATAGGTGATGCGTGGACAAGGGAAAAATGCTCAGATGCCGATTAGAACTTTCCCACGTCGTACCAAACTCCCAGCCGGTGTTTTTTATCATAATTTTCTTATGAAGAAACGAAAACTGACCAAAGAAGAAATCTTCTGGATCGCACTTATAGTTTTCGTCTATATCACTTTAGAAATCGCGGCCTATTTCGCTACAGGTCATTTGGTGTTCCCATTTTGCCGTTATTCATGCGGCGATATCAGTTGGCTGGATTGAACTTTAAAAGGTTCCAACCGTATGAGCACTTTTAGCGCTATCCACACAGCCCCTGTTGGGGACGGGGAATGTCTATAACCTCGCTATACTTATCTAGTAAGACCACTCCGGTCTCTTAAAACCAACCTACCTGTATGGCTAAAACGCTTGCTCTGGTGTTCGGTATCGTCTTCATCCTCGTCGGCGTACTCGGATTCGTCCCGAATCCGCTTGTCGGCATGGGTGCGCTGTTCGATACGAACCTCGCGCACAACCTCGTGCACCTCGTGTTCGGTATCATCCTCGTCGGCTGCGCACTCCGCATGCCGAGCCAGTCCGCACTCTGGCTTAAGATTCTCGGTGTCGTATACCTCTTGATTGCGGTACTCGGCTTCGTGATGGTGCCGAACGGCGGAAGCCTCCTCGGCATCGTCGAGACCAACATGGCGGACCACCTCCTCCATGTCGTACTCGGCGTCGTGCTTCTGGTCGCTGGATTCGTCGGGAAGGGCGGTGCAAAGCCGATGGCTGCATCTATGCCATCCGCTCCTTCAATGCCCCCATCGAATCCTCCACAGAACCCTCCAATGGGAGGAACGATGTAAGCAATTGGTTCTCGAAGAAAGCCCCTCACGGGGCTTTCTTCATTTCATAAAACAAAGACCACCTCCGAGGGCGAGGTGGTCAGACGGGCGGGAGCATCAGAACTGCTTGGGCGGTCCTCCTGCTTGGGGAAGCGGGAAGGGTGCGGTAGCGGGAGTGCCACGAGCTGCGGCAGCGGCTGCATATCCGGAAGCGACCTGGGCGGACACTTCTGCACCTTTGAGGAACGATGTTGCAGTTGATTCTCCTTGCGAGAGAACGGCGGGGGCGAGGCACTTCAAAACCAGAATAAAGATTCCAATACCGATAGCATTCCATACGCTCATACGAGGGTAGGTTACTGGCTAAATCGCACATCACTTGAGATGCACGATGAGACAAATGACGTGTCTCCGGTTTCTGGCAATCAGCGCCCCTCCAGCCCCTAGAACCTACGGGGTCGTGGGCAGGTTGCTAGGAGGGCTGGCTCGCAAGCAGGTCGGCGAACTCCTTCTGCACCTTCTGGAGTTTCGGCGCGATGATGACCTGGCAATATCCCTGGTTCGAATTCCTCGCGTAGTAGTTCTGGTGGTAGTCCTCGGCAGGGTAGAAGGTGGCGCCCTCCTCCACCGTGGTGACAATGGGGTCGCCGCCTGCGGCCGAATTCTGTAGTTCCTCGATGAATGCGCGGGCCTCCTTGCCTTGCTCGGGAGTGGTAGGGAATATCGCAGAGCGATACTGCGTACCGACGTCGTTTCCTTGGCGATTGAGCGTGGTCGCGTCGTGGCTGCCGAAGAATACCGTCATGAGCGTGCGGTAGGAGACCTGGCTCGGGTCGAATTCAATACGGATTACTTCAGCGTGGCCGGTGGTGCCACTACAGACTTGCTCGTAGGTGGGGTTCGGTGAGGAACCACCTGCGTAGCCCGGCGCAACTGCCGATACGCCGCGCAGCATTTTGAATACTGCCTCCGTGCACCAGAAGCATCCGCCTCCGAATATCGCTGTTTCAGTCATGCGTGAAGTGTATCAAATCGCACACTTCACCCCCTACTCATGCGTGAGTGCGTATACAGAGTTCATTACACACATAACGCATCACTATGGACCCAATTGAACTCATTAAAAGCGACCATCGGAAGGTGGAAGCATTGTTCGAAGAGTACGAGGCTTTCGGCGATGATGCGTACGAGCAGAAGGGCGATATCGTAGCGGCCATCATCGCAGAACTCGAAGCGCACACCGAGATGGAAGAAACCATCGCCTATCCCGTATTCCGCGCCGCGCTCGACGACGAGGGCGACAAGAAAGTGGACGAAGCATACGCGGAGCACGACGTCGCGAAACACCTCATGGAGGAATTGAAGAGCCTCGACCCGCAGGATGTGCAGTTCGCGGCAAAGGTAACCGTGCTCAAAGAGAACATCACGCACCATGTCGAAGAGGAAGAGGAGGACCTTCTGCCATCCGCAGAGGAGGTTGTCTCCGGAGAGGAGATGGCACGGATAGGGGAGGAGATGCAGGCATTCAAAGACGCGCGTGAGGACGCGGTGCTCGACGAGGCGGAAGACGCGCTCTAGCCCGCGGAGTTATCCACTTGCCGGATGCAGTCAAGCGGGGCCATAGTCGGATTAGGTGCGCTCCTGCATCTTTGACAGAAGGATCTGCAAGATGGGCTGGACCGATGAGAGAATCGAAACGCTAAAGAAACTGTGGCTGGACGGGTTGTCCGCCAGCCAGATCGCCAAGCAGCTGGGTGGGGTGACCCGCAACGCTGTGATCGGCAAAGTTCACCGCCTCGGCCTCTCTGGTCGTGCGGCTCCGTCGCAACCGGCTCGCCCGGCCTACAAGCCGCCGCGGCCCGTGTCGGACAACGTGCGTACCGCAGTCACCAACCACCAGACGCGTTCGCGTGCGTCGCAATCGAACGTCTCGGCGCAGGCCGAAACCGTCGACGCGATTACCGGCGCTGCGTCTCGTCCGCTTCCTGTTCGCGACGAAGCGCCGGGCTCGGCGACGGTGCTGACGCTCGGCGCCCACATGTGCAAGTGGCCCATCGGCGACCCGTCGTCGGAAGGCTTCACGTTCTGTGGCAAGTCGAACGGCGGCGAGGGGCCCTACTGCGTCGAGCACGCTCGCATCGCCTATCAACCCGCCACTGGCGGGAAGAAGAAGTCCACCGTCAACGAGCTGACCCGGTCTCTCCGCCGGTACATCTAGCCTCTCGCAGACCCCTCGACAGCTGTGCCCCGCGCTCCACATGGAGTTAGCGGGGCACCTGCTTGTTTATGGGGGCCGATTATTTATCGCCCTCTGCCTCGAAGCCGAGACAGACGGAATTAATGCAATACCTCTTCCCGCCCGCATCCTTCGGGCCGTCATCGAATACATGGCCCAAGTGGCTCCCGCAATTCTTGCAGAAGACCTCATTCCTGTAGCCGTCCTTATCTACACGTACGCCGACATTCTCCGCAACCGCTGGGTCGGTGAATGACGGCCAGCCGGTGCCTGAGTCGAATTTCGCGTCCGAAGAAAAGAGCGCGTGCCCACACACCTTGCAGGTGTACATCCCAGTCTCATGATTATCGACGAATTCGCCGGTGAACGGCGCCTCGGTGCCTTGCTCACGCAGCACGCGATATTCCTCCGGTGTTAGTTTTGCCTTGATTTCCTCCTCACTCATCCCGTTTGTTGCTGGTTCCATATATCGCGAGTATATCAGTCCGTGCTAGGATGGCTCTCATGAAGAGGTCCACCCTCATCTCCTTACTTCTCGGCCTCTCGCTCCTTGGCCTTGCCGACGCGTGGTACCTGGCTGAGACCGCTATGACTGGCGGCGAATTGGCCTGCGACATCAATGGCCTGAATGGCTGCAATATCGTCGCCACAAGCCCGTATGCGCACCTCTGGGGCGTCCCACTCGGGGTATACGGTGTCGTCTTCTATGCGCTCTTCCTCCTCATCTCGCTCGTCGCGTTCTATAAGCCATCGCGCAAAATTGACGGCGCGCTCGCGCTCCTTGGTACGGTCGGGCTTCTCGCCTCCATCGCATTTCTGTACATTCAGCTCGCGCTCATTAAAGCCCTCTGCATCTACTGCGTCGGCTCTGCGGTCATCGCATTCCTGCTTGCCGCAGCCGCCGCAAAGCTCTACCACAAGGCAAAACAGGCCCCGGAAGCCGCATCTGTCGCCTAAAACCGTGCGTGGTATCATGCCGGCATGAAGCGATACCTCGCTATCGCCGCCATCCTCGCGCTAGCCCCGCTCGGCGCTTCCGCGTCCACGCTGCAGTCTGCGCGTACCATCGTGCTTTCAGAAGCATCGAGCACGAACGCGTACCTAGCGGGTACTGATATCACCGTTGTCGCTCCGCTCGTGGGTGACCTGCTCGCGGCAGGGGGCACTGTTACCGCGAACGCGCCTATTGGCGGAGACGCCATGCTCGCCGGCGGTACGGTCTCGATAGAGAAGCCGGTCGCAGGAGACGTGCGCGCATTTGGTGCGACCGTCACGGTGGACGCGCCAGTAGGAGGTGATCTCATCCTCGCCGGCAACACCATCAACGCATCCTCGACCGCGAAGGACACGCGTATCGCAGGCGCGTCCGTGCATCTGACTGGCAGCAATGGCGATGTCATCATTTATGGCTCGGACGTCACGCTCGCGGGAACATTCCGCGGAAGCGTGACGGTCGAAGCCTCTGACCGCATCACAGTCGCAGACGGTACGCTCATCACGGGCGCACTCCGCTACAACGCACCGCAAGAGATAACGCTTCCTGCCACCACGACCGCGATGGGCGGTGTGCAGTACATCGGCTCGTCTTCATTCCTCCCGAGTACTGAAGAGGCACACACTTTCGCTATCGCAGGCGCTACTGTGCTTTTCATCGTGCATCTTCTGGCGGTGCTTATCCTCGCCGGACTCCTCGCCGGTCTCTTCCCGCATTTCACTGAGCATGTCGCAGAGCGCACGCTCGCTGACCGCTCTCCGCGTCGGTTCGTTCTCCTCGCGCTTCTCGGGTTTGCCATTCTGGTCGCGACGCCCGTTCTCATCCTCATTCTTATACTTTCGTTTGTCGGTATCGGCGTTGCGCTCATCCTCGCTGCGCTCTACGGCCTCTTCCTTCTGCTCGCATATATCTACGCGGGCATCCTCGCAGGTGCCGCGCTATCTCGTGCGCTCATGAAGCGCTATGTGATTACCTGGAAGGAAGCGGTGCTCGGTATGCTCGTGCTGTATCTCATCGGCGTCATTCCGTACTTCGGCATGATTATTAAGTTCATACTCATGATGGCCGCCGGCGGAGCCATCGTGTCGCTCTCCTATGGTGCGGCGTTCAAGCGCGGCCAAGACGAATTGCCGCTTGAATAGTATGGCGATGCCTACAGAAGGACAGGTCGCGCCTGGGTTCTCGCTTCAAGACCAGAATGGAGTAGTGCACACGCTCTCGGACTATGTAGGGAAGTGGCTGCTTCTGTATTTCTATCCGAAGGACGACACCGCAGGGTGTACCAAGCAGGCCTGCGCCATCCGCGATGCTGACCCTGATTTCTCAAAATTGAATGCTGTGGTGCTCGGTGTTTCTGCAGACTCAGTGAAGTCGCACAAGAAATTCGAAGAAAAATACGGCCTCACGTTTCCGCTTCTCGCGGATGAAGATAAGAAGGTCATTAACGCCTACGGCGTCTGGGCGAAGAAGAAATTCATGGGAAGGGAATACATGGGAATCCTTCGCACCTCGTTCCTCATCAATCCGGAAGGGAAGATAGCCAAAGTCTACGAGAACGTTCGCGCAGCAGAGCATGCGGACATGGTGCTCGCTGACCTTAAGGAGTTAGCTGGGTAGCATGGGGCAGCTTTCTATACTCGACCCGAAATTCAAGGAGCGTCAGGCGCGCGCAAAGAAAATAGTCGCGTGGTTAAAGAAGGAATATCCAGAACCAAAGACGGAACTCGCGTACGACCCTAAGTATCCGTTCCAGCTAGTGGCGTCAGTCATCATGTCGGCGCAGTCGACTGATAAGGCAGTAAATCGCCTTACTGAAGGGCTCTGGAAGAAATACAAGACAGTGGATGATTTCGCGGATGCGAATCTTGCAACATTCACGAATGAGCTCTCGAGCATTACGTTCTATCAGAACAAGGCGCGCCACATCATCGGTGCCGCGCAATTTGTACGCGACCAATATGGCGGACGAATTCCGAAAACCATCGACGAGCTGACGAAACTTCCGGGCGTCGCCTACAAGACCGCAAACGTGGTGCTCGGCGAGCTGTATCACATCTGGGACGGCATCCCGACGGATACGCACGTGAGGCGCTTCGCACTACGTTTTGATCTCACGCACAATAAAGACCTTACGAAGATATCGAAGGACCTCGAAGCGCTCATTCCGAAGGAGGATTGGAAGTACGTGAATAACGGACTGGTGCTCTATGGGCGGTATGTCTGCAATGCGCTGCCGCATGAGTGCAGCAATCACCCGCTCACGAAGATATATCCACCGGCGGGCATGCTCTGGCCCAAGTCAAAGTAACCCTATACTAGGGATATGACTCCACACGAATTAGTCGGAATTGCGGCCGCAATATTCGCACTCGCAGCAGTCGTCCCATACATCTGGGACATCATCGGGAAGATAACGAAGCCAAACACCGTCACGTATTTTGTATGGACTCTTCTGCAGAGCATCGCTATTTATGCGCAGATACAGGCCGGAGCATCGTGGTCGGTGTTCCTGATGGTGGGGACGACCATAGGTACGGCAGTGGTATTCATTCTTTCGCTTACGCACTACGGCTACAAGCACTTCACCTGGGTGGATGCAGCCTCGCTCGTGCTCGCAGGCTTCGCCATACTCATTCTTATATTCACGAAGCATCCAGTGCTCGCCATCCTATTGCCGATACTGGGTGATGCCATCGGCGCCATGCCCACTATCGTGAAGACCCGCGACCATCCGGAGACCGAGGAGCGCCTCGCATGGTTCCTCATGATTGTTGCGTGCGCACTTGGAATCCTCGCAACAGAGAAATTCGACCTCGCGAACCTCGCATACCCCGTATTCCTTTTGTTTGAGGCTATCGTCATCTTCTGTCTCGCGTTCTTCGGGAAGCGTAAGCTGGTCTGTAAGTGGGGAAGAGGCTGCGTTTGAGCGAACATGAAGAGTAATCCACAGGTTCATTTGACGCTCAGGGAAGGGGGCGTACACTAGTACATAGGAGGTCGGACATTTCAGGGAATGTTTGGTTCCGAAGAGGAATACCGGGTACGGTCTGTACAAAATCATTTCTGAGCCTCGGCTCACAAAAGATTCGTCTATGACTCATAGACACTACACACCCAACACTCCGCGATGACTATCGCACCCTCTTCAACAAAACCAACTAACCCATAAATCTCCCCGCCCTCGTTCCTTCCCGAGCGTCACCCTGGTGGCGCTTTTTGTATTTCGGTGCGGGGGAGTACCATAGCCCTATGGCAAAGGACCGGCCGGTGGCGGTGTTCGATATAGACGGAACGCTATTCCGTTCTTCTCTCCTTATCGAGCTCGTGGAGGAACTTGTGCGGCGCGAAGTGTTCCCGCCGGAGGCTCGCAATTCATACAAGAACGCGCATGACGACTGGCAGAACAGGCGCGGGGAGTACGCGCCGTTCATCGAGCGCGTGGTGCACGCATTCGGGAAATACGCGAAGGGAATTCCGTACGGCGACATTGCGGACATTGCAGGCGAAATCATTGAGTCGCAGAAGGACCACATTTACCGCTACACCCGCGACCTCGTGGATGAACTGAAGAAGGAGGGGAAGTATCTCCTCGCCATCTCCCACTCACCGAAATTTATCGTGGACGGCTTCGCCTATGAACTCGGATTCGATAAGTCATACGGCGTGTTCTACGAGACCGGAGCAAGCAATCGCTTCACGGGAGAAATTGCGGATGAACATCTCATCATGAACAAAGCAGCAGTTCTGAAGCGTGCAGTAGAGAAAGAGAAACTACTCATCCCTGGCTCAGTCGGGGTGGGGGACACTGAGAGCGACATCTCCATGCTGTCGTTCGTCGAGACGCCCATCGCATTCAATCCGAACCGCATCCTCTACCGCCACGCCAAGAAACATGACTGGAAGATTGTTGTCGAACGCAAGGATGTGATTTATGAAATCTGAGTATGAGTAGTTCGCCCGCACAATTACCAAATGGTCACTCAACCCTCGAAAGAGCGTCCTACATCGTTGGGCTTTCTGCAGCCTTGCTTGCCTTTGCGCCTTTTAAAGACAGTTGGGGTGCATTCTCGATACCTGTATTTGGCTTTCCGGTCACCTTATATGTTGCCGGGTTAATATTTCTAGCTCTACTCCTGTTATCGGCTTATCTATATGGACTTAATAACATTCGTTACTCCATTCCATTCTTACTCGAAACAAGCTGGACTCAGTACTTGGAGGTCTTGGCACTTACAGTTTATATAACCGCACTCGCATTTCCATTACTCGTGGCAATCCTTTTCTGCGTCTCGTTCATTTTGAATATGTTCTCAGGTTATTCATATGAACATCTAGCCGCTCTGTCGACATCCATTGGAGTATTGATAGGGGCAGCCACCTCCTTACTGAGTGCGCTTGTTTCGACAAAATTCTACAAAAAGGAAAGAAACGCAATTGCCGAGGATTTGCGTGACTTAAGTCGTAGGTCTGAGTCGCGTACAGAAGAGTCTTATAGTAGTGGCGACTTGCGTATTTCATTGCTGAGCATGTATCAGGCCCTAATTTCTGCTGTAAAATCGTATCTTATTCTGGAAATTGGAACACAAACAGCATATTTGCCAGAGTACCAACTTATACGAATTGCGTCTGATAAGGGGCTCATAAGACCCGAAGAAAGGGCGGCCGTGGAGGACTTAAGAGGAATCAGAAATTTGATTGCACACAAAACTGACGAAGCACAGATTAGTGATGAAACATTTATTAATCTACAGAAAGTTGTCAAACCTATAATTCTTCGCTTACAGACACCACGCCACTAGTACTAGTTGTATGCTTACAGAATTCAAACTTCTAGAAGAGATAAAGGGTGTGGGGGCACAAATTATGCATTTAAGTACAGAAATAGGTCGAGCAACTCGAGAGTTATCTGGTCTCAATAGAAGTGCATCCAAAGCAGATATTTCCTCAAATCGAAATGCCACTTCAATGTTTTGGCTTACATTTGCACTTGTTTTTGTTGGTATAGTTCAAATTCTTGTAACGGCTGTGCCAATGCTGCTCACGGATAAGGATAGGGCAGAAAGAAGTGCCTGCTTCAAGACTGTGTTGACGACTGACGATATAGACCTTAACTATAAAAATTGTTTACGAAGCAAGGGACTCCAGGAGTAGTAGAATGAAGTTATGACCAACCCAATCACCGTAGAAGCAACGATAGAAGCAGACCGCGACAAGGTCTGGGAAATGTATCACGACCCAGAGGCCATTAAGGAATGGAATGCTGCATCCGATGATTGGCACACCACTGAGGCCAAGAATGATGTGATAACTGGCGGGACGTTCGACTATCGTATGGAGGCGAAGGACGGAAGTATGGGTTTCAACCTCAAGGGCATCTACGATGAAGTCGTTGAGCCGGAATACGAGATGTTCGTTCTTGAAGATGGTCGCAAGGTAAGTGTTTCTCTTGAAAACGTGGAGGAGGGAACGCATGTCGTCGTGCGATTCGAGCCTGAGCACGAGAACTCGCGCGAGATGCAGGCAGGAGGCTGGCAGGCCACACTTGATAACTTCAAGAAGTACGTCGAATCGGCCTAATGGCCGATTTTGGTATACTGGGCCCATGCAAAAGACCCTTCATCGTAGCCAGACGAACCGCGTCATCGCCGGCGTCTGCGGCGGAATCGCCGAGCACCTCTCTGTAGACCCGGTCCTCGTCCGCCTTATTTTCATCCTCCTCACGTTCGCGACCGGACTCGGTCCGGGCATTCTTATTTACATAATCGCGTGGGCAATAATTCCGGAGTCACCACTCATTACGCCATCCACTTCAACCCAGGCACCACCGCCCGCTCCCGCACCGGAACCGACACCAGAGCCGGTCTCGCCTGAAGCATAGGTTCGCATGAAGAACTCCCGCAATCCTGCCACGACAGCAGTCTATCTCGTACTCAGGAACCAAGGAGAAGTATTACTGGCGAGAAGGTTCAATACTGGATACCAAGACGGCAATTACGCTGTACCAGCCGGGCATATTGATGCGGGGGAGTTACCGACCGAAGCGCTTGTACGAGAAGTCGCGGAAGAAATCGGAATCGCGATTGAGTCCACGAAGGCGCGTTTCGTCCATACTCTTTTCCGCCCGAAGCATGACGAAACCGGAGATCGAGTCGATTATTTTTTCGAAATAAGCGAATGGTCGGGCGAGGTAAAGAATCTGGAACCGCATAAGTGCGACGATCTTCGCTGGTCGCGTATGGATGACCTGCCTTCGAATATGACGCCGCATGTCGAGCATGCGCTACGCGCAATAGAGAGAGGTGAAACATTTTCGGAACTAGGCGAAGCATTCCTGCGTGCAAACGGATACGCTGAATGAATCCAACGCAGTTCAAAAGGATAATCTGGGCGTATTCAAAGAAAGAGGGACGTCATGATTTGCCATGGCGCAAGACGCGCGACCCGTACCGCATCCTTGTTTCGGAGGTAATGCTGCAGCAGACGCAGGTAGAACGAGTAAAGTCGTACTACCAGACCTGGCTTAAGAAGTTTCCGACTGCTCGCGCGCTCGCGAACGCGCCCTTGGGTGATGTGCTGCGTGCATGGCAAGGGCTCGGTTATAACCGCCGAGCAAAGATGCTACATACGGCAGCAAAATCACTCACACCATTTTCCAAGTCCGCGGAGGAACTGCAGAAATTGCCGGGCATCGGCCCCTATACTGCGCGCGCCGTGATGGCGTTTGCACATAACTCAGACGAAGTATTCATAGAGACAAATATTCGTACGGCGGTCACGCATCATTTCTTCCCGCGCCGAACGACTGTGGATGATAGGGAAGTACTCGCAGTGCTCGAGAAAGCGCATCCGCATGGAAGGGCACGAGAATGGTACGCCGCGCTCATGGATTATGGTGCCCATTTGAAGCGTTCTGGTGTCCGCCTGAATGCAAAAGCCAAAGGCTACTCGAAGCAAAAGACATTCGCCGGAAGCGACAGGCAAGCCCGAGGTGTCATCCTGAAAGAACTCGCGAAAGCACCTACAACAAAATCTCGCATCCTCGGACTCCTTGGTGACGACCGCACACAGCAACTAGAAGATCAACTCGCTAAACTCCTCGCTGAAGGCATGGTCACCCGAAAGGGAATCACTTACCGCCTCCCATAGCGCCTGCGAAAAAGGTGCCTGCCACCTTTATTTTCCCGTAGATAAGGATAAAAAACGTAATATTTGTAATGACAAAGCCGAAAAAAGGTGGCAGGCACCTTTTATTTGATATCGCGGATTTTGAGGGTGGAGGAGACCCCGACGATGCCGATAAGGAGACCGGTGACGACGAAGAGTGTGCCGTAACTCGAGACCGACAGGATTATTGAGCCGACAATAGGCGCTGAGAGTGCGGCCAATGGGCGAGTGATACGGAATACGCCCACCGCAGCGTCGTCTTCCTTACTGATGCGGCGGAAGAAGTGGCCCTCGGTCATGGCTTCTACGAGCGCAGCACCTGAGCGGTTCAATATGAGGATGAAAAGAATCACCAGAATCATCGTGTCGGCGTTTACGAGTGCGAGCGCGGCAAAGGAACCGGCTAGCAGGACAAACCCGACGAGGAGAATCTCCTTATCGCCCCATTTACGGTCAGCCAACCATCCTGCCGGATACTCAAGCAAGACAAACGGAAGCAGCATTATGGTGAACAGGAGACCGAGAGTACTCCAGGGTATTTGAAGCACAGAATGCAGATAGAGCGGAATGTAGAACGGGGCGAGGTGGTAGAAGAACTGCAGTGTCGCATGAGCGAGCACCGTCGCGCGCGTATCTTGATTCTCGATGAGGCACTGGAACGCTTGCGCGAGAGTCACGATGTTCATGTTCGTCCCGTGTGGAAGCGGGCGCAGCGACATAAGGATGATGAACGGGATGGTGCTTGCCGACGCTACAGCGAACACGCGCCAGTACGCGTTCGTGCCATCAAGCAGCCATGCGAGCACCATGGGCGCCAGGATGAGCGCAATACTTCCGCTCGTGAGGAAAAGGGTGCGGATGCGGCCGGTGGCCTCCTCTCGCGCCACGGTCGCTTCAAGCAGCAGGTCCATCTGGTAGCTGATGAGTGGCGCTATGGCGCAGGTGAGCGCAACGAGGAGAAAGGCAGGCATTGGTCCCGGCTCGAGTGCGAGGAGTCCGAGCACTACCAGCTGTGCGATGCCGAAATAAATAGCGAGATGGCGTGCGCCATACTTCCGGATGAGCTGCGGCATGAATGGGAAGACCGAAAGCGTACCGATGGCGCCGAGCGAAACCACGAGGCCTGCCGCAGAATCCGGCATGAATGTCGCGAGATAGGGCGCGACTATGTAAATGATGAGAAAGAAATGCGCTGAGCCGAAGAAATTACCCAGCGTGAGGATGGAGCGCGGCTTCATTTGAAGAAAATTGTAGCACCCAGCAACAAGGCCGTAGTTTAATATAAGGACAGAATATTGACTTTATGTCACATATATGCCATACTAACCTATGGCCGTCAGGACTGTCCTGGCGTACTCCCTCACTCTTTGGAGCACTCACATGGGATATCTGTACCTCGTCATTCTGCTTCTCACCCTCTCCGGCGCTGCCTGGTTCTGGCACGCACAACTGCAAAAGGTCGTCACCCGGCGTTCCGGCCAACGGGGCGAAGACAGCGATTCTGTCGCGATTCCTCGCGTCCTGCTGGCCGTCACCAGCATCGGCCGCTTCGTCGCGCTGGGCTTGATCGTACTCTGCACGTTCTTCGCCTCGATGCGGCAAGTGCCGACCGGCCACGTGGGGGTCATCTACTCGTTCAACCGCATCGTCGGTCAAACGCAGGATGGCCTTCAATTCATCCTGCCCTGGCAGACTCTGCGGGCCGCGAGCGTGCAGGTACAAGGCCACTCCTTCGAGCGGCTGAGCTCCTTCTCTGTCGAGTCGCAGGTGGTGGACGTGGCCGCGACGCTGAACATCAGCGTTTCGCCCGACAACATCCAGCGCCTCTACCGCACCGTGGGCCCGAACTACTTCGAGGTCTTGGTGGCGCCCCGCGTCCGTCAGGCATTCAAGGACGAGACGGTCCGCTACGCCGCGACGGCCATCGCCCCGCACCGCGAGGAGATTCGTCGAGCCGTCCGCGACCGCCTCATCCGCGAGCTGTCGGCTGACTCCATCACCGTGCGGGATCTGCTGATCGACGACATCGCATTCAGTGCGCCCTTCCAAGCCTCCATCGAGGCCAAGCAGGTGCGGACCCAGGATGCGCTGCGCGAGCAGGCCGGCATCGCGGTGGCCGAGGCCCAAGCGGCGCAGACCATCGCGCGCGAGCGCGGTGTCGGTGCGGCGGCCCTCGCCCGAGCCTCCCAGGAGGCCGAGGCGAACCGTCAGGTTGCCGCATCGCTCACGCCGGGACTGATTCAGTACCGGCTCAACGAGCGGCTGGGCCCGAACATCCGGGTCATGGTCATCCCGTCCAACCAGCCGGTGATTATGAACGGCGCCGACCGCTAGCGAGCGAAGGAGAAGAGAAAGCAGAAGAAAGGCCCGGCGTCGCAAGACGCCGGGCCACTTCTTTTATTAGTTCGAACTTTAGACTCCAATCAACACCGGAATGACCATCGGTGCCTTATTGGTGCGTGTGAAGAGATAGCCCGCCACCGTATCGGAGAGGGTGTTCTTCACATAATCGAGGTCCACTGGGTTCATGCCCTTGGTGGTGTCCTCGACTGTCTTCTTAATAAGAAGGCGCGACTGATTCAGGAGGTCCTGATTCTCGCGGAGGTAGATGAACCCGCGTGAAATGATGTCTGGAGACTTGCGGAGTTTTCCAGTCTTCAGATTCACCGTCGCGATGATGACGAACATGCCGTCCTTGGAGAGTGCCTGACGGTCGCGGATGACCACTTCCTGCATGTCGCCGATGGAGAATCCGTCGACGAGAAGCGGGGAAGACGGCACCTTCTCCTTGTGGATGTTGAGCGTCTCGCCACCCTCGATATCAATCACTGAGCCGTTGTCGGAAAGAATGATGGTATCGCGGCTGCGTCCGGCCTGCTCGACTGCCTTCGCGTGCGAGGCGGTCATCGAGTAGTAGCCGTATGCCGGCATGAAGAACTTCGCGTTGACCTTCTGGTTAATCCAGACGAGCTCCGCTGCGCGCGCGTGACCGCCCGAGTGCACATCGCTTGAGCGGTAGTGCATGAGGGTGACGCGGTTGCGCAGGAGATTGTCCTTCAGCTTCTGTACGGACAGTTCGTTTCCTGGAATGACGGAGGACGAGAGCACGATAGTGTCACGGTCATTAAGCGTGATGTTCTTGTGCTGCTTGGTCGCGATGCGCATGAGCGCCGCGAACTCCTCGCCCTGTGCGCCGGTCGCGAGAATGACGACCTTGTCCGGAGGATAGTCACCGAGCTCCTGCGCGGTGATGACCGTCTCCTTCTTAAGATCGAGGAGGCCGATTTTCTGAGCGATTTCGAGGTTGGTCTTGATGGAACGTCCTTCCATCACGATTTTCTTCCCGTACTTCTCAGAGAGACGGATGATGTTAATCATGCGGTCGAACTGAGACGCGAAGGTGCCGATGATGAGGCGTCCCTTCACGGTCTTAATGATGTCCTCGAGCGTGTCGCGGACCTTCTGCTCAGGAACTGAGAAGCCGTCGAGCTCAGAGCTCGTCGAGTCTGCAATGAAAAGCAGGTTCTTCTTGCTACCAATTTCCGTCCACTTCTTCTCTTCCTCCGGTACCGGGATGTTGTTGTCGTGCTCGACTTTGAGATCGCCGGTGACGATGACGTTTCCATGCGGTGTTTCCACGATGATTCCCATGGAATCAGGAATGGAGTGGGTGACGTCGAAGAAGGTTACCTTGGTCGAACCGATGGTGTGGACCTGTCCGGCCTCCACCGTAACGAGATTCGGCTTCGGCATATCCGGATACTCCTCCTGGCGCTTGGCAATCATGACGGCCGAGAGGTTCATCGTGTAGATGGGCGGATTGCCGAATCGATTCATAAGGAAGGGAATACCTCCGATATGGTCGAGGTGGCCGTGGGTGACGAAGACGGCGCGGACGCGGTCCTGGTTCACTTCGAGGTACTTGGTGTTCGGGAGGATGTAATCCACGCCCGGAGAACCGTCCTCGCTCGTGAACTGGAAGCCCACGTCAAAGACGAAGATGTCGTTGTTCGTCTCCACCGTGAACATGTTGCGTCCCACTTCCTCCACGCCGCCAAGCGGCACGACACGTACCGTGTCTGGCCCCGGCTTTTCCGGAAGGTAGTCCGCGCCCTTCTTCACGATTGGCGAAGAGGGTCCCATCGGTCGACGCAGCTGGCGTCGGATGTTGCGGGATGCTTTCCCAGGACGGCCTGCGCCGCCGCGAGCAGGTGGACGCGGTCCTCCGCGGAAGTTGCCGCCACGGCCGCCCTCTGGGCGAGGTCCGCGCGCAGGCGCTGCGCCCTCGCTCTTCTCTCCCTTGTGGGGTGCTGGAGCCGGAGCGGGTGCTGGTGCTGTACTCATAATACTAAGAGTTAACGATTAAATAATTGCCTAGTAGTCACTAGTCGCTGCGCGCGATGTTCGTGCGCAAAGACTAACGACCTGCAAAGAACGGCCAGACCCACTGTGTGCGCATATGCCACTCGGAGACCGTTGCGAAGCGGTCCGCTGGCGACGTTATCTGCGGAAGCACGACGCCCTCTACCGAAGCAGGAAGTGCGTACACAAACTGCGGCGAATGCGTGAACGCTGCTGGATAGTCGCTCGCTATCTGGTCGCTAATTTTCTGCAAATCAGCACGGCGCTTGTCTGGGTCCGTTTCCTGGCGTGCGGAATCGAGGAGCACATCCACATTCTTGTTCGAGTAACCGGCGATATTGAGGCCCGGGTCGTTCTTCTGGGATGAATCCCAGAAGGCGAAGAGGTCCTGATTCCTACCGACCACCATGCCGAAGTAGAGCGCGCTGTACTTGCGAGGACGGATGGCACCGGACACGAGCGTGCTCGGGTCATCGAACTCAAGCGAGGTTGGCACACCTAGCGCCTCCCAATCCTTTTCCACCTGTCCCGCGAGTGTCTTCAACTCAGGCACATTGCTCGTCGTCACAATGACGGAATCGAGCGAGAGCTTCGCTTTCGCGTTCTTCCACACCCCCGCTGCCTCGTCGAAGGTCCAGCCCGCATCCGTGAGTGTTTTCTTCGCGAGCGCGATGCGATCTCCCTCGGGGATAGCTGGTTCTGCGATGCCGCTCCCCGGAGGTACCGGACCCATCACTGGTGTCGCGTATCCGCCAAGGAGCGTGTGCACAATGGTGTTTCTATCTATAGCGATGGAAAGAGCTTTGCGAACTGCGAGCTCGCCGAGAGCGGGATTTTGCGCTTCGTTGAAGAAGACACCGAACACGCGTGAGTAGGGAGCCGTGCGAGCATGCGTTGCCGGGATGCCGTATGCGCTCGATACGGAGCCGCTCTTGTATGCGCGCGCGAGCTCCTCGGTGGATGCGTAGAACTTGAGCGTGAACTCATCGAGGTAGGGTCGGCCGAGTGCATAAGAATTATTCGCAACGAGATGATATCCAGTCACGACACCGTTCTTATCCTTCGACAAACTCTCTACCTTGAACGGACCTGCACCCACCGGATTCGCCATATGGACATCGAAGGGGAACTGCTCGTTCGGTACCTTCTTCCATATATGTGACGGCAGGATGCCGAGCGTGGCGTCCTCGAGAAATGGCGCATACGCCTTCGGGAGGGTGAACCGAACGGTTCGAGCATCGAGCGCTTCAGTCCGGATGTTCGCCCAGTTGGCGAGCTCCGGAGACTTCAGCGCTGGGTCCTGGGCCTTCTGTACGGTAAACACGACATCGTCTGCGGTGATGGGCGTGCCATCAGTGAACTTGAGATTGTTCCGAAGAACGAATGTATACGTCTTGCCATCCTCACTAATGGTATAGCTCTCCGCGAGCACTGGGCGCAGTCCGTTTGGACCTTCGCCCATGAGTCCCGCGTAGGTGAGTGCTGTAACATCGCGGTCGGCGTCCGTGAGCGCCAGAAGCGGACTCACGAAGCGCGGATTTCCTACTACCCCTTCCGTGATGCTTCCTCCTCGTGCTGGCACTTCCACCAATACCTGGCGCTCGAGCGCGACTAATGCCGCAAGCGAGCACACGGCGAAGACTGCCGCGAGGAGTATCGCTATAGCTCGGTCGCTCGCAGGGAGCGAGCGGACGAAAAGGGAAAGCTTCTCAAGAACGCCGATGCGGCGGTGCCGTATTAGCCCCTTGAGCATGCCGGAGGTCCGGAATGCCATGGATAGTGGTTATCAGATGAGGAACCCGAGAACGGCTGCCGCCACAAAGAGGACAGCAAGCACTATGGTCGCCTGAAATAGAAATTTCTCGGCGCCGCGGCGCTTATAGAAAGTGGATGCGAAATTGTCGCCCCCGAATGCCCCTCCGAGATTGGCTCCGCGCTGTTGGAGCACGATGCCCAGGATGAGGAGAAGGGAGAGTACGGCTTCCGCGTATGGCAGTATCGCCTTGAGTAGCTCCATCTGTAGCCCGAAGGGTATCACGGGAGAGGGGAGGTCGGCAAGTCAGGGGAACAGGGTATAAAAGCGTGCCCCCGGCTCCGTAAGAGAGTCGGGGGTGGCGCAGGCCTAGTGGGCCTTACGCCGGCGATGGGTCGCGTAGCAGATTGAGAGCAGGACCGGGATGCCGGTCAGGATGAGGGTTTTCTGCTCCCGGTCATTCGCCGAGGGGAAGGGGAAGAAGACGTGGGCCAGAATGACCCCGACTCCGAACACCACCCACAGGGTGAGGACCTGCTTCTCGTGTGCTTTGTGGGCAGGTGTCGCGCGGCGGTACTCGCGCAACGCGAACGCCACGAGCACTACCCATGCAACGATAAACGGAAAGATCATGGCTACTTTTCTCCTTACCTAGCCACTACGGTGATTGAGTACATAATAGGACAAAAATATAGAAAAGTCAAATACAGTTCCGGTAACGCAAAACCCTCCAGCGGATGCTGGAGGGTGGTGGATGAATGTTCAGTCTAGGCGCTCGCGGTTAGTCGAGCGGGATGGCCTTGAGGCGATCCAGGGTGTTCTGCCGCACGCAGGTCAGGATGACCCAGGCGGTGAAGGACCCGAAGCCCATAATCAGCATGTAGCCGATCACCGGCAGCGGGAGCTGCGCGACGAGGCTTGCGGCCCCGACGGTGATGGCGGTGTAGCCGAGCAGCTTCACCCAGTTGCCTTGGCGTTCCATTTGGTCTTTTTCCACCCGCACGCGGCGAGCGAGGAAGAGGGAACCGACGAGGCCGATGAAGCAGATAACAGTGGCAAACAACATGGCTGGATTAATCTCCCGTAGCCGTTAAACCGTATGAATTAAATATACACCACAATACACTATTTGTCAATAGCATGGAAAAAGCCCGTATATAAGCACAAACCCCGGTAAACTCCGGGGTGGCTACGCACGTATTGGCACTGTCGAGGTTGTCGTGGTCTTAGCGATCGCGCTCAACCCGGTAGACGAGAACACCATAGGGGTCCAAGTCGCCGAGCTTTCGGTGATAGGTGCGGGGATATCCTCGGTTGTCCATTTCCACACGGACCTCATATTGCCTAAGAAAGACCTTTTCACTATGGTTGCCGACCGTCGTCGGCCAGAACGCGAACGTCAGATGCCACTTATTGAGGTTCTCGTCCTGCATCCACGTTTCGAACTGCCGTTGCCTTGCTCGTTTAATCGTATCCCAGAGGATGAGACCCGGAATGACGGCGAAGAACCAGAAGTAGAGTAGATATTCGAGTCGCACGGTGTGCTCCTTTTCGATTTGGGCCGGTCTAGAATATGATACGTTATGAATAAAATGTCAACTTCTTCCGGCACGTCCGACAGCCGGACTCTGCCTTGCTTGAGACTTTGTTTAGTAATAGGTTAATGACACCCTATTATCCGCTTTTGTAAAAAACGTATGGCAAAAAACCTTTCAATCCAGCCGCTCGGCGACCGTGTGGTCGTGAAGCCGGCATCAGCCGAGGAAGTCTCAGCAAGCGGCATCATCATTCCTGACACCATTAAGAAAGAACGCGCAGAGCGCGGCACGGTCGTTGCGACCGGACCTGGCCGCTACGACGATGGGGAACTCGTCCCCATGAGCGTGAAGAAGGGCGACGAAGTTTTGTTCGAGCAGACCTACCGCGACCCCGTCGAGATAGACGGTGAGGAGTATTACATTTTCGAGGAGTCGAAAATCCTCGCGATTATCCCTAACAAGAAATAACCATGGCAAAGGAAATACTGTTCGGAAAAGACGCGCGCAAGGCGATACAGACGGGCATCAAGAACGCAGCACAGGCAGTGAAGGTCACGCTTGGACCTCGCGGACGCAATGTCGTGCTTGAGAAGAGCTACGGCGGACCGCGCATCACTAACGATGGCGTTTCCATCGCCAAGGAAATCTCGTTCAAGGATAAGTTCGAGAACATGGGCGCGGAAATCGTGAAGGAGGTCGCCAATAAGACCAACGATGGCGCCGGCGACGGCACCACGACTACCGTCGTACTTCTCGAGGCGCTCGTGAACGAAGGTCTCGCAGACGTGACGAAGGGAAGTAACGCGATGGCGGTGCGTAAGGGTATGGAAATCGCTCGCGACGCGGCAGTCGCAGAACTCCGCTCAATGGCGAAGCCTATTTCAGGTAAGAGCGAGGTGAAGCAGGTTGCAAGCATTTCTGCTGAGAGCGAGCAGCTGGGCACCATCATCGCTGAGACCATTGATAAGGTCGGACAGAACGGCGTAGTGACGGTTGAGGAGTCCCAGGGCATGGAGCTCTCCTACGAAGTCGTCGAGGGCATGCAGATTGATAAGGGCTACGTCTCCGCATACATGGTGACGAATCCGGAGCGCATGGAGGCTGAGATGCGCGATGCGCAGATTCTCGTCACGGATAAGAAAATCAGCGCAGTGCAGGAAATCCTCCCGCTTCTCGAGAAAATCGCGCAGGGCGGTAAGCGCGAACTCGTTATTATTGCGGATGATGTCGAGGGCGAAGCGCTCACGACCTTCGTCCTTAATAAGTTGAAGGGCACCTTCAACGTGCTTGCGGTGAAGGCGCCAGGATTCGGCGACAAGAAGAAGGAAATGCTCGCGGATATCGCGGCAGTCATCGGCGCGGAGGTTATCTCCGGCGACACCGGCATGACGTTCGAGAACGCGACCCTGTCCTCACTCGGTAAGGCAGCGCGCGTTGTCGCCACCAAGGACGCGACGACGTTCATCGGCGGAAAGGGCAAGAAGGCTGACATCACCGCGCGCGTGAAGCAGCTCCAGGCAATATTCGAGAACACGACCGCGAAATTCGATAAGGAGAAACTCGAGGAGCGCATCGCAAAGCTCACGGGCGGCGTCGCAGTCATCCGTGTAGGAGCTGCAACCGAGACCGAGATGAAGTATCTCAAGGACAAGATTGATGACGCGGTGAAGGCGACGAAGGCTTCCATCGAGGAGGGTATCGTTCCTGGCGGCGGTACTGCACTCGCGAAGGTCGCGAAGAAACTCGCGGGCGGCATGGCACAGAAGAAACTCTCTGACGACGAATTGAACGGCTTCAATATCGTCGTGCGTGCGCTCGAAGAGCCGCTCATGCAGATTGCTATTAACGCCGGGAAGGAGAAGGATGCAGACCGTATCCTCCGTCAGGTGCAGGACGGCAAGGCTAACTGTGGCTATGACGCTGTCGCAGATCAGGTCATCGATGACATGCTTTCTGCTGGTATCGTCGACCCAGTGAAGATGCCGCGCTCGGCAGTCGAGAACGCAGTGTCTGCCGCAGCGATTCTGCTTACGACCGAAGCTGCGGTCGCAGAGATTCCTGAGCCAAAGACCGGCATGCCAGATATGGGTGGCATGGGCGGAATGGACTACTAGGAAATACACCGTGATAAAAAGACGCGCCCCGGTCTCCTGGCCGGGGCGTTGTCGTTCTGTGTGAATGGCGAGTGTGGGCTCTGGCTACACGTTCTCTGGGAACCTGTAGTGAATCTTTCCCACCACGCCGTTCAGTTTGTAGAGGGCGGCCACGAGGGCCATCCCGACGAGGAGGCCCAGGACGGCTCCGATGCCGGTCGCTCGGTCAAATTTCATGTGTGTTCCCCTAGGTTCAACTCACGAGAGCCTAGCGTTCGTATGCGCTTTTTGCAACGTATCTCGACATCTGGCAACCGCGTTCTATACTAGAGATATAACCAATACATCCATGATTATTCTTTACATCGTTATCGGGGCAATCGCAGTCGTCGCTCTCTGGCTCATCGTCGGATTCAACGGCTTCGTTTCTAAGGTCAATCGCACCAAAGAAGCGTGGGCAGACATCGACGTACAGCTGAAGCGCCGCTATGACCTCATTCCGAACCTCGTGGAGACGGTGAAGGGCTACGCCACACACGAGTCCCAGGCTTTCGAGAACGTCACGAAGGCGCGTGCTGCAGCTATGGGTGCAACGGGTGCAGAAAACAAAGCGCAGGCAGAGAACATGCTTACCGGCGCACTTAAGTCACTCTTTGCAGTCTCTGAAGCGTACCCAGACCTTAAAGCGAATCAGAACTTCCTCCAGCTGCAGAAAGAACTTGGGGACACCGAGGATAAGATTCAGGCCGCACGTCGCTTCTACAACGCGAATGTGCAGGACCTCAACACCGCGGTGCAGTCATTCCCGGGTAACGTGCTTGCCGGCATGTTCGGCTTCAAGCAGATGGACCTCTTCCAGCTCGGAGCGGGTGAGGAAGCAGCACGAGAGCCAGTAAAGGTCGCGTTCTAACTCCCATGCTCTCTGACGCCCAAAAGCAGATAGACGATTGGGTACAGCAATACAAGGTGCCCTATTGGCCGCCGCTCTCGCAAATGGCTGCAATGAGCGAAGAGGTAGGGGAAGTCGCTCGACTCCTTAACCATATGTATGGCGGGAAGCCCAAAAAGCCTGAAGAGGCTGCGCAGGAGCTTGGCGGCGAAATTCTCGACGTCATATTCTCTGCAATGTGTCTCGCTAACGCTCATAACGTGGACCTCGATGCAGAGTTCGCAAAGAAGATGGACAAGTGTTACGGTCGCGACAAGGACCGATTCGAGAAAAAGGATGCCGGGTAAGGTCTACTACAACAAACTCGTTCGAGATAACATCCCGGACGTGATTCGTGCGAAGGGGTCGCAGTGCGAGGTTCGTACGCTCGAGCCAGCAGAATACGAACGCGAGCTCCTGAAGAAAGTGGAGGAAGAGGCCACAGCATTTCCTGGCCTTACGTCAAAGGAGGACCTTACGAAAGAGCTCGCTGACCTCGTAGATGTGCTGCATGAAGTGAAGAAAGTGTTCGGTATTACGGATGACGAAGTTCAGGCTGCTCAGGAAGCAGCGCTCGCCAAGAAAGGAGGGTTCGAGAAGCGCGTCTTCCTAGTATGGTCATCTGACGACGGGTATAAAACGAACGAAAAAAGAAATTCATAACCTATGGCAACCCTCTACCAAGAACGTTCAAGTAATGTGTGGCGCACTGCCTTTCTGATGGCGGTGTTCCTCGCGTTTGTCGTCGGGGTAGGCTATGCCGTCGCCTGGTACTACGACAGTCCGGGTATTCTGTATGTCGCCATCGCGTTTGCGGTCGGGATGAACTTCTATAGCTATTGGTTCTCTGATAAGCAGGTGCTCGCGATGACGAACGCGCGCCCGGCATCGCGCGAGGAATTCTTTGATTTCTATACGGTCACAGAAAATCTCGCGATTACTGCGGGCATGCCGACGCCGAAGCTGTATGTCATTGAAGACCCTGCACCGAATGCGTTTGCAACTGGGCGCGATGAGAAACATGCGGTGGTCGCCGCGACTACCGGATTGCTCGCCATCATGAATCGTGCGGAGCTCGAGGGTGTGATTGCGCACGAACTTTCACACATTAAGAACCGCGACATCCTGCTTATGACAGTGGCAGTCGTACTTGCCGGATTCCTCGCAATAATTGCGGACATATTCCTGCGCATGTCCGCATTTGGCGGCAATCGCGATAACGATAGGGGTGGGGGACTCCTCATGATTCTCGCGATTGTCGGTATTATCCTCGCGCCTATCGCGGCGCAGCTGATTCAACTCGCCATATCGCGCCGCCGGGAGTATCTGGCAGATGCCTCGGGTGCACTTCTGACCCGCTATCCGGAAGGACTTGCCTCTGCCCTTGCGAAGCTTGATGTACATAACGCACCGATGAGGAAAGTAAGCCACGCGACTGCACATCTTTTCATAGATGACCCGTTCGGCGAGCGGAAAACCGATTGGCTGAACAGTCTATTCTCGACTCATCCGCCGACCGCCGACCGCATCCAGCAGCTCTTGCATCCGGACGGAAAATAATCCGGTTCTGTGCTATAAAACACGAACGGAAGCGTCGCATAGTGGTCTAGTGCACCGCCTTGGAAAGGCGGCATACCGCAAGGTATCGAGAGTTCGAATCTCTCCGCTTCCGCACTTTCCTTAGCAAAGCACAAACCCGCACTGGCTAATGCGGGTTTGTGCTTTTGTTTAACTGAAGGGTCTATGGCGTCTTCGAGATGTCGTACTCATGAATACGAGAATTCATGTCGAGCGCGATACCCAGATGTCGATCCATATCTGTGATGAAGTCGTCCCACTTTACTGGGTAAATGTAGGAGTGGTCATCACCTTCATGAACCGGATTTAGCACCGAGTGAGCGCTACAGTTGCTGTGCTTAGGAAGACGTCGATTGAACATGTTTCTTCGAAGGATTCCGAAGAACAAATTAGTCATGACGGTTCGACTACCACACTGTACGCAGGTGTTTTCGAGAATGAAGTGCGCGTAACTCCCATTTTCGTCTGGGATACCTACGGCAACAATTGCATTTGAACCGCTCGTGCGCCCATTTCGCGTCTGTTCACGTAGCGAGTATGCAATTTCCCATGGAATCCATTGATCAGATTCGAGGAGGTAGCTTTCCTTCATGTTCTTAGAGACCAACACAACTGTTACGGTACTGTCGTGAATACGGTCTCGAAGTGACGATGCGATTGTGTCGTCTTTGAAGTTACTCAGATCTCCGTCGCTGGGCTCACCCTTGTATATATGGTCATTCTCCTCGAGATGTACTTCCAATTCATCGACATAGTTTCGTGCAGTTGTTGCATATACTCCTGGGAGTGGACGCACTGCAGCATCTGCATACTTGTAACTCACGAATATCTTCTTTGACATAGGGAATTACAGCAGGGATGTTCCGAGTAATGTGACTGCCACCAGACCGAGATAAAACGCCACCTCCGTTGGGGAAAATATGTTCTTCAGCCAACAGAAGTCACCCTCGCATAGGTCGCTTATGGCCATAGAGAAGTCGATATCATCCTCACTCCGTTTCCGGACTTCGTCGTAAAGTCTGCGGTATGCGTGCTCACGACAAAGAAAGAATGCATCGAGAACCCAGAACATAAGAATGGGCATGAGTCCTACGAGGACTAATGTTGAGTTCGATGTCTTATCGCAGAGCGCGAATAATGCGATTGTAAGGGTGACACTCCATCCTTTTAGGAGAAACCCATTTGAACTCATTCGGGTGACTACTGCCTGAATGAACTCAAGATGCTTTAGTTTGTTAGGCATAATGATATTCACAGCGGCGCAATTTAAGTGCGCGAGAGAATGTATGCTAGAAGAAGCAGGCAAACCCTGCGCCGGCAGTTCAGGTGCGCCGAATAGTGCCCTTGCTGTCGGGACTCGTGAGCTTGAGAGCGCTCTTAAATTTCGTTGGGGGCGCTCTTTTGCTTTGGTCCAACCCAATTATATGAACTCTTCAGGTAGATAGGTAGGTGTGGAGAACCATGGTTCTCCACACGATATCCCCGTAAACCCTCACGTAGTGATTATTTCCCGTACTCAAGTGCCCAGGTGAAATCCTTGATGCCCTGATGCACGAGGTAGGCATCGAGCGCGTACTCAGTCCCGGTTGCATGTGTGAATCCCTGATTGGTCGTGCGGCCGGTCTCGTATCCATCTGCTTTCAGTTCAGCGACGACCGCAGGACTCGTGTATCCGAACGGGGACGCGAAATCAGTCACGGTGACACCGAGCTTTTCCTCGAGCAGTTTCTTGCTGTCGTTAAGTTCGTGATGAAGCATCTCAGGCGTCTGCTTCGACAGCAGCGGATGCGTATAGGAGTGCGAGGCGATTTCATATCCCTTGTCCCGCAACTCCGCGAGCTGCTCCCACGTCATGAACCGGTCGTCCTTGCTGACTGGATTCGGGAATATGTAGAACGTTGCTTTAACATGATGTTTCTCGAGTATCGGGAGCGCGTTTTTGTACTGCGTTACCCAGCCGTCGTCGAACGTGAGTGCGACCGGCTTTGCAATCGGTGACGTGGTTCCGCGACGCAGCATGTCTGCGACCTCCTTCATGGTGACAGTGGTGTACCCGTGCTCATCTAAATAGGTAAGGTGCTCGTCGAGGAGTTCCGGTGTGTTGCTGAATGAGCCGTAGGAACTCGCGGTTACCTTTTCATTCGTGATGGTGTGGTAAATGAAAATCGGTATACGGACCGGCGCACCACTGGTGTCGACCGGAAGCGGGGGAGTGCTCGTTGCATGCGGGGCGAATGCGAAATGGCTCGCTCCAGTGAGGGATGTCGTGAGCGCCATAAGCCATGCCAGAAAATGCTGCATTGCCTCTACCGTACCACAGGCGACTTTTCACCATGAATACTTCATCTATTTCTCACGGCTGCGGTGTTATTCAGAGGGTCTAGGTAGTCCTCCCGCTCGTAAGGGTTCTCTCTCTGTGACGGGTCCTACCGCAGATTCGCTTAATTTTTATCCACCATGACAAAGAAACTCGTATCGCGCAGGCGAACGCTCGTGCTCCTGAGCGCGGCGCAGTCTGCGCTTCTCTCGGTCGCGCTCATCGCGTCAGCCATACCTGCGGCTGCCGTGGCACAGACAACCCAATTCGGCTTCGGTTCGAATTTCTCCATAACGGCACCGACCATGCCGACGGACCCGACCAATCCTACGGACCCCACGAACCCGACTGCTCCTGGCGGGGGAGTAACGAACCCAACCGACCCGACCTGTCCGACTGACCCGACTCTCCCGACAGGAACTGGCTCGACCACTCCTACCAATACCGCTACCTCAACCTGTCCTACGGGCGGGAATACCGGCGGTGGAAATAATGGTGGCGGGAACAATGGCGGCGGAAACGGAACACCACAGCAATGTGTATTCGTCTCTGACGCTACCACTATGCAGGGCGGCCATGGCTCGATTGCAGTCATGCCGATTAACCCGGCATGGACCAGCATCGCAAGCTCCACCTGGATATGGGGCGAGACTCTTACGGACGCCGATGCGGCAACCGGCACTACGGAGGTTTTTACCAAAGACTTCAGTGTTACCGGTACCAGCACCAGCGGCTCGCTCGATATCGCAGCCGACAACGGCTACATCCTCAAAGTGAATGGCATGACAGTTGATGACCGGTCATTCATCGAGGACAACTTCACTTCCTCTCATCATTACGATGTGACGGGCTACCTCCATAACGGAACGAACACCATGGAAGTAACCGTCAGCAATGCTCCTCGCCCAGGAGAAACTGCAAACTCAAACCCTGCAGGTCTTCTCTTCCGACTTACCGTCATGGGCGCCACGTGTGGCACTGGGACTGGCGGCGGTAACACCGGAGGCGGTGGTACTGGTACGACCACGCAGGCTACCTCGACCAGTCACACGATAGTCGTTCGCCAAGGCGACCTTGCGACTTCGCAGGGTGATGCGATGTCCTCCTCGAAATGGTTTTTCTGGAATGGAGCAACCGGAGCAATCGACAGTAACTCCGCAGGCTCATTCGTGAATGGTCCGGGCACTGCACTGCTTGGTTCTGGATCGGTTCTGCTTACGGCAACCGACACCATGAGCCACAGCATTGCGACCTACCAGTTCGGCGGCACCCGTCTTGCTGATATCACCGCGCTCTCGTTCTCGTCCTATGAGGACTCGGGAGCAAGCACTACTGCATCTACGACCGCGCCGTTCTTCGCCTTCAACGTTGACCTACAAGGGAACGCAACAGGCACCGGACAGCTGGTCTACATGCCGGAACAAAATGGCACCGTCGCAAGCAGCACATGGCAGAACTGGAATCTCCTCGGTTCTGGAAAGTGGACTTGGAGTGGATACGCCACGACGTCTACCTCCACGCCTTCGCAGTGGCCAGACCTGAACATGGCACAATTCCGCAGCTGGAGTTCGCTCATGACTGCATTCCCGAATAGCCGTGTATCACTTGCAGATCCACTCTTGGGTATCGGCATCAAGAATGCAACAACGAGCGCGACTGCAAATGCCTACATCGATAACCTGCTTCTCACGGTCGCAAGCTCGACGCAGCATGTCGGCTCGACTACTGGGTTCGCAACCACCACCATCTTCGACTTTGAACCTACGGTAAATTCCGGAGGCAACAGTGGGGGTAACGGAGGAGGGGGCGGAGGCGGTCACTCGCACAGCTCTTCCTCTAACAGCGGCACCAATAACGACAACTTCGGTATTGGTGGCGACGGGGAAGTCCTCGGTGCCTCCTGCCCGCTCATCACGAGCTGGATGCGCGAGGGTCAGGTCAACGACAGCAATCAGGTCTCCGTGCTGCAATCCTTCCTTAATGGGGAAATGAGCGCCAACCTGAGCGTGTCTGGTGTCTTCGACAACCTGACTACCAACTGGGTGAACGCGTTCCAGGTGAAGTATTGGTCTGACGTGCTCGCACCTTGGGTGCCGTACGGTCTCCCGACTGACCACACCCCGACAGGGTATGTGTACAAGACGACCCAGGTGAAGATAAATCGCATTGCGTGCCCCGACATGGCATTCGATAATCCGATGCTTCCGTAATCACACGCAAGCGCAGCACACCACGAGCCGGACCCAAAAGGGTCCGGCTCGTGCGGTATCATAGAGAAATGAAACGAACTGGCTATCTGCGCATCGGCATAGCAGTGCTCGTCCTTGCGCTCGTGCTGATGGCAGCAGGGTACTGGTATGTGTCCTATAGAACGTCCGTAAAGGACACGACCATGCCGGCGGTGGGTACGTACGCTGCATTCAGGTATGAAATTGCTGATACGCCTGCCAAACAGGAACTAGGTCTCGGAAAGCGACCAACGATAGAAGATAACTACGGCATGCTGTTCGTCTTCCCGAAGGCTGACCGATACGGATTCTGGATGAAGGACATGCTTGCGCCTATCGACATCATTTGGCTATCGGACAATGGAACGGTTATCCTCATCGATCACGGGGTCGACCCGGGCACCTACCCCCATGTCTTTTATCCTCCGACTCCGGTGAAGTACGTACTCGAGACTCGGGCCGGATACGCCCGCGATCATGGGCTCGAAGTGGACTCGAAGATTGCGTTACCGCCTCCGTACGGTAACTAGCGACATTATTTAGACCTGTGGTATAATCCACACGGACCGGTTCAGACGATCGCTCGGGGCTTTTGCTCCGGGAGGAAAGTCCGAACACTGGCAGTCTTTGGGCTGCAGCAGGGTAGCGGGTAACGCCCGCCCATTGAAAAATGCGAGGTGCGAACAGTGACGTTCCGAGCGAAAGCAAGGAAGGTCAGCTGAGCTGAAAAGCTCGTCTGATTAATCCCCTAGGTGACTAGGGGGGTGAAACGGCTAAATCCTTACCTCAGTGCAAGGCCGTGCCCATCCCCTCGGGGAAGGGAGCGCCGCTCGAGCCGCATGGCAACATGCGGCCCAGATAGATGATCGTCCGGGCGTACGCCCGACAGAATTCGGCTTATCGAACCGGTATCCATATACATGCAAAAACCCGCCTTTTCGGCGGGTTTTTGCCATTTACTGTCCCCACCGCGAGCCGCTTGCAACACGAACGGCCCCGTATACTAAAGAGGCAGTTATTAATGTGCTTTGGGTTAATCCCGTGATTACGGAGTAATAACAAACAATATGTCAGATACAGAAACTGTATCGGCGGCAGCGCCTAACCCACGGCGCTTCTCGTTCGATACTGCGGCGATTTGGGCTCTTATCGCCGCTGGCGCACTGGGAACAGTCGCCTTTATTCCCTCGCAGACAATACCGTTCATCTATACGAAGATTTCCATCTTCGCTATTGGCGGTTTGGTTGCGCTCGTGCTGTTCATCCTCGCGCGCCTGCGCCGCGGCAACGTCATCGTTCCGCCGCTTCCGCTTCTCGGCGCGCTCTGGATATTGCCGCTTGCATACCTGCTCTCATCCTTGTTCTCCGGAATGAGTTTCGGGCAGGCATTCTTCGGCACGGACCTTGAATCCGACACGCTCGGATTCGTCGTCTTGATGGCAGCACTCGCGACCTTGACTGCGCTCGCGTTCCGCCGTGGTCCGCACTACCGCTCCTTCTTCAAGTGGGGAGCGATGCTGCTCGGCCTCATCGTGGTTGCGCAGATTGGGTTCATCATCGTCGGCAAGATAGCGCCGTCGCTGGTGACCCCGACGGTGAACCTCGTCGGTACGTTCGGCGACCTCGGCATCCTCTTGGGTCTTGGGGTGACGCTCGCGCTTCTCGCGCTGCGCTTCCTGTCCATCACTGGACGGGCTCGCATCGCGCTCTATGTGGGTGGGGGTCTCGCACTAGTGGTGCTCGCGCTCGTGAATTCGCCGCTCGTGTGGGGCATGGTCGCGCTTGTCGCGCTCGCGCTCTTCATCGAGGCAATCATGAAGAAGCGTCCGACCGCAGAGGACAGCGACTTCGAAGGAGTAGCGATGGTTTCGGGCGAGCGCGACATGGAAGCGCCTGAGGCTGATTCGTCAGGACTCGGTGTTCCGTTCGCAACGCTCATCATCGCGCTCTTCTTCCTTATCGGCGGTTCTACCATCGGCAACGCGCTCGTGACGGCATTCAATGCGTCCGTCATCGACGTTCGTCCGTCGTGGCAGTCCACCTTCGATGTGGGAAGTCATACCTATGCTGCCTCGCCGATATTCGGCTCAGGCCCGGGTACGTTCGGCAATCAGTGGCTCAAGTTCCGCGACCGCTCGCTTAACGACACCATCTTCTGGAACGTGGACTTCACGTCCGGAATCGGCTACATCCCGACGTCCTTCGTGACGACCGGCGTCGTAGGCGTGCTCGCATGGCTCGCGTTCCTGGGGCTCTTCTTGTTCTTCGGCGTTCGCGCCCTCCTGTTCCGCACCCCGTCTGATTCGTTCATGCGATACGTATCGCTCGCATCCTTCACGGGTGCACTCTACGTATTCATCATGTCCGTGCTCACGGTACCGGGACCGGTGGTGCTCATGATCGGATTCCTTATGCTCGGTATATTCGTGTCCTCGCTCCGCTACGGCCGCGAGCGCCGCGAGTATGGCGTCATCTTCGCTAGGAGTCCGCGCATCGGATTCGTCATCGTATTCGGCCTCACGCTCCTCCTTCTGGCTTCCGTCGTGGCAGCCTATGTGGTCGTGAAGCGTTATGTCGGTGATGTGTCCTACGCAACCGCTACCGTCGCCTACGCAAAGGGTGACCTTCCGGGAGCAACGACTGCAGTGAACCGTTCTATCCTGTTCGCACCGACCGAGCGCGCCTATCAGCTCGCATCTGCCATCGGCATCGCCCGCATGCGCCAGATTGTCGCTGATACGACGCTCACCCCGGCTGATGCGCAGCAGCAGTTCCAGGCAGCGCTCACGGGCGGTATTCAGGCAGGTACGACGGCTACGCGTCTGTGGCCGAAGAACTACCAGAACTGGGTGATGATTGGAAACGTCTACGAGACTGTGGTTCCGCTTAACATTGACGGCGCCTACGAAAACGCAAAGGCATCGTTCACTCAGGCAGAAACACTCTCGCCGACTAATCCGACCATTCCGTTCATCCTCGCGCAGCTCGAAATCGCGAAGGGTAATGCTGCAGCAGCAGAGGAAAACCTCGTGAAGGCAATCACGCTCAAGCGCGATTACACGCAGGCTATCTTCCTCCTCTCGCAGCTCCAGGCTCAGGAAGGGAAGGCGAAGGAGGCACTTCAGGCAGCTGAAGCAGCCGCCTACTTCGCTCCGAACGACCCGACCGTGCTCTTCCAGGTGGGTATTCTCCGCTCGGCAAATGGAAACACTGACGGCGCTATCGAGGCTCTCGGTAAGGCTGTTCAGGTGAATCCACAGTACGCGAATGCGCACTTCTTCCTCGGCGTCATGTACGCAACGAAGGGTCAGCTCGATAAGGCACTTACGGAACTCAACACCGTGGCAGCCTTCTCGGAGGACAACGCAAAGGCAGTAGCAACGGATATCGCAAGCCTCCAGGCAGGCAAGAATCCGTTCCCGGCATCCCGTCTCGGCGCACTCGGCATCCCGCAGTCGCCGGTTCAGGAGCCAGCTCCAAGCGCAAGCAAGCAAACAACTACCCCAGCTCCCGCAGCAACCACGACAGCGAAATAGTGGTACTCTAGGGAGTAATGGTAAGCAGGATACTGAAAACGTTAGTATCCCCGGTACGCGGCCTACACCAGGCCGCGTACTTGCTTGCTGCCCTAACACTGGCGTCGCAAATACTGGCTCTGGCGCGCGATCGTTTGTTCGCGCATAACTTCGGGGCAGGGGAGGTGCTCGATCTCTACTACGCGGCATTTAAGGTGCCAGACGTGGTGTTCGCGCTGGTCGCTTCGCTTGTGTCCGCCTATGTCATCATTCCGCGTATTGCGAAAGCAGACCCAGAGGAGGCACGCCGACTGCTGTCGCATTCGGCGTCCTTCCTTTTGGTGGGCGGCGGCGTCATCTGTCTCCTGCTTGCGCTCATCGCGCCCTCATTCCTCTTCCTCCTGTTCCCGACATTCGTGGGCTCTCCGCACGCGGGTGAGTTCGTGTTCCTCGCGCGCATACTGCTCATTCAGCCCATCTTGCTCGGACTCTCGGGAATCCTGACAAGCGTGACGCAGATACACAGGCGCTTCGCACTCTTTGCGCTTTCGCCGGTCCTCTATAACGTCGGCATCATCTTCGGTACCATCGTGCTCTATCCGCTGTTTGGACTGCCCGGCATTGGCATCGGCGTTGTGCTCGGTGCGTTCTTGCACCTGGCGATTCACATCCCCGTCGTGATGCAGGCGAAACTCATGCCGCGACTCGTGTTCCCGTCGCCGTCCTTAATATGGTCCGTGATGAAGAGCTCGATACCGCGTTCGCTCGCGCTCGGCATGAGTTCCATCATTACGCTCTTGCTGATTTCGCTCGCGTCACGCACTTCGACTGGCGGGGTAGCGGTCTACACGTTCGCAGGAAACCTGGAGGCTGTTCCGCTCTCGCTCATCGGCGCCTCGTATGCGACGGCTGCATTCCCGGTGATGGCGGAGCATATGGGGGCCTCACGCCTTAAAGAGTTCAAGGAGACCCTCACCGCCGCCGCGCGCCACATTATCTTCTGGTCGTCGGTCATTACCGTGCTCGCGATTGTTATGCGCGCCTATATCGTGCGCATCGTGCTTGGCACGGGCGCATTCGACTGGAACGATACGCGCCTCACTGCAGCAGTGCTCGCCATCCTTGTGGTGGGGCTCATGGCGCAGGGACTTATTCTGCTGTGCGCACGCGCCTTCTACGCCGCGCAGCGCTCATGGAATCCGCTTATTGTGCAGCTGGCAGACTGCGGCGTTTCAGTCGCGCTTGCGTGGTGGTTCGTAAAGCTTGCGGACGCATATCCGATGCTCAAGTTCTTCGTTGAGTCGCTCTTCCGCGTGGGTGATGTTCCTGGGACGAATGTGCTCTTCATCGCGCTCGGTGCGACCATTGGGCAGGTCACCATGGGAATCGTCGCGCTGCTGACGCTTCGTACCGTCGCGAAAGGAGTCGCGCAGAGTCTCATACGCCCGGTCTTCGAAGGATTCGCTGCCGCGGTCCTCGGCGGATCTGCTGCGTATGGGGTACTCGCATACATGGGAACGCTCGCGCCACTCACGAGCCTTCCGAGCGTCTTCCTCGAAGGTGCTGTCGCTGGTATGGTGGGCCTAGCCGTCTCTGCCGCCGTCCTCGCCCTCCTCGAGAATCAGGAGTTCAAGGATTTGGTTGATTCGCTTAAGCGTCTCGCAGGCATGAAGGCGCTTCAGCCGCACGGCGCAATTCTTGAAGAGCGAGCTGATACATAGGTATGAATATTAGAAATTTCTCCATCATCGCCCATATCGACCATGGGAAGTCGACCCTCGCGGACCGGCTTCTTGAGCGTACTGGCACCATTGAGGCGCGTAAGATGCGCGACCAGGTGCTCGACAAGATGGATCTCGAGCGCGAACGCGGCATCACCATCAAGATGCAGCCGGCGCGCATGAAGTACAAAGCACGCGATGGTCAGGAGTACATCCTGAATCTCATCGATACGCCGGGACATATTGACTTTGCCTATGAAGTCTCGCGCGCACTCTCGGCTGTGGAGGGTGTGCTGCTGCTCGTGGATTCCACACAGGGCGTGCAGGCGCAGACGCTCACAACGCTCGGCATGGCGAAGAAGGCGGGGTGTGTCATCATCCCGGTCATTTCCAAAATTGATTCGCCTTACGCTCGTCCTGACGAGGTGCGTCTTGAGCTCGCTGCGCTCCTTGGTGTCGAGACCGATGATGTACTCGCAGTCTCTGGCCGCACTGGCGAGGGCGTGGAAGAACTTCTCGAATGCATCGTGTCCCGTGTTCCGCAGGCGCGTCCGGGAGAGGGAGGCGCACGCGCGCTCATCTTCGATTTCTCATACTCAACGCATCGCGGCGTAGCCGTCTACGCGCGCGTATTCGACGGAACCCTGAAGAAGGGAGATGCACTCACGTTTGCGGCTGCCGGCAAGAAATTCTCCGCGCTTGAGACCGGCATCTTCATGCCGGACGAAACACCCACAGAAAAACTTGAAGCAGGCGAAATAGGCTACATCGTGACGGGAATTAAGGAGGCAGGCGTCGTTGCGGTAGGCGATACCATCATGGCGGACAAGGCTGGCATTGAGCCACTGGGCGGGTTCGATCGTCCTCGCCCGGTCGTGTGGGCCTCTATTTATCCGGAAAATCAGGACTACCTGACCGAGCTGCGTCAGGCGCTCGAACGACTGCGTCTTTCTGATTCCTCACTCTCATTCGAGGAAGAGTCTTCGGGTGTGCTTGGTCGTGGGTTCCGCTGCGGTTTCCTCGGCATGCTCCATTTGGAAATCATCACAGAGCGCTTGAAGCGTGAATTCGACCTGTCGCTCATAGTTACGATTCCTACCATCGCCTACATCGTGACGGACACGAAAGGGAAGCGCGAAACAATTTACACTGCTTCCAAGTTTCCCGCGTTCGGCGATGTCGCTTCTATCGAAGAGCCATGGGTGAAAGTCATTCTCATTACGCCACCCGAGTCGCTTTCAGGCCTACTTCAGGCATTTCATGACCACGAAGGGAATGTACTTGGGACAGAAACGCATCTCGACGGACGCATCGAGCTGACGGTTGAGATGCCGCTACGCGAACTCATGCGCGGATTCTTCGATAAGGTGAAGAATCTTTCGTCCGGCTACGCATCGCTCTCGTATGAATTCCTCGAGGAGCGCGTCGCAGACGTGGTGAAGCTCGAGATTTTCGTTGCGGAGGAGCCCGTACCTGCATTTGCTCGTGTCGTCGCACGTCGTCGCGTCGTCGAGGAAGGGGAACGCATGGTGGAAAAACTCCATGGCATCCTTCCGCGTCAGCAGTTCGTGTTGAAGATTCAGGCGCACGCGCTCGGACGCATCGTTTCGTCCCGAAGCATTTCAGCAGTTCGTAAGGACGTTACAGGGTATTTGTATGGAGGCGATATTACGCGAAAGATGAAACTCCTCGAGAAGCAGAAGAAGGGAAAGAAGCGTCGTGGTGTCCACGCGAAGATGGAGATTCCGCAGGAGGTGTTTATGAAGATGGTTCAAGACAGCGAACGATAAAAGCCTAATTATCGCCACTGCTATAATTCGGAGATGGCTAGGCGCGCGAAGCAGCACTCCCCGAAGGATTATTTGGTAGCAGCACTGCTCGCACTGCTGGTGATGTGGCTCTTGTGGCTTCTGTTCGGGATTATCCGCAAGGAAGAGATTGCACGTCATGCAGTCGCCGACACCAAAGCAGAACTTGCTACCCTCCATGAGCGCGAGGATACGCTTAAGAAGAACCTCGCTGAACTCGACACCGAACGTGGCCAAGAGGCGACCATACGCGAGACCTACGGCGTTGCACGCCCCGGGGAAGGCGTTATCATCGTCGTACCGCCTAAGGAAGCTACGAGCACGCCGCCGCTACCGTGGTGGCGTAAATTCCTCGGGAAATTTGGGCTATAAGCGGAATTTGTTTAGTGGCCACGGTTTTGGCTGAAGTGCAGGATTAGTTTAGTGGCAGAATACGACCTTCCCAAGGTTGGGGCACGAGTTCGATTCTCGTATCCTGCACTGCGCCCAAAACCGATGAAAGTGTCTCCCAGACACTTTCATCCCATAAATTGGGGCACGGGTTCGATTCCCGTATTTCGCACACTGTCATATAAGTTCAAGTACCTTAGATGGTCTGTTGATAAGAACCCGAGTCTAAATAGGTGTCTGTATAGTAAGTGCATGTCAGGAGTAAGAAACATAGCTGCAGCACTAATTGTCCTGGTTATTTTGTGTGGAGCGTATTTTTTTCTTAAGCCGCACCTTTCTTCCAAAGTCCCTGCAAATGGCACTGTTGTATACACTGCAACGTGCGGTCCAGTTTCTCTCGAATACAGAGAGTATCTGTCTGTCAACAAGTTTGAAGGTAGTTCCGGTCGATATGCGTTTGTGTATAGAAAGGGCGCTACTAATATTGATATCCCAGTCTCTGCACGATCCTTCTCAGAAGAAGGTCCTTATGGCGGGTATGTTCTGCCGATGAGTAGGCTTACAAATCCACCCTTCCCACTGACACCTATTGGACGGGGAGAAAACGAGGAACTTCCAGCTCAAGTAGTCATTATAGATCCCTCAAAATTCAGCCAGACGGATTTCGGCATAATCAGTTCTTGTCTACGTACGAATACGGCTTCCTTATACGATACGTATTCCAAATACATTTCTAATTCAGCGTCACGAAATCGTGGGCTTAATTTGTACGTGAGTCAGAGATACGCCCGTCCCGGGCAGATACCTAGCGAGGTGTCATTTGCAGGCACGGCCTATGTGAGCGAAATGGATTTCATCAAGTATCTAGACGCTGAAAGTCTCCGTTCCCATTCTGAATAAGCATCTATCCGCGTTCAAACCGTATGACCGAGATGCTTCCGGTATGGTCCGGATATGACATCTCGGAATACCCGGCAAGTTATCCACACACCCGTTGTGGTACAATCTCGCAACAAGTAACGAACGCATATGGAACAGAAGCCAGTCAGCATCTACACAACCCCCACGTGTCATTTCTGCCAGATGAGCAAGGAATTGTTCAAGGCGAATAACATTCAGTACACGGAATACAATGTCGCTTCCGATAGCGAGAAGCGCCAGGAAATGATTGAGAAGAGCGGACAGATGGGTGTTCCGGTCATCGTCATTGGCGACGAACTCATCGTTGGATTCGACAAGCACCGTATTGATTCGGCACTCGGTCTCTCAGAAGGGGCAGGAGTGACTCCTGCAGACGCGCCAGCAGCCTAATTGTGCCCTCGGCAGGAATCGGACCTACATCTGCTCGTTAGGAGTGAGCCGTTCTATCCATTGAACTACGAGGGCGAAGTGAGGACATAAGAAAATGTTTTCTTATGCGCCGAACGAGTCCTCGTATCTGGTGCAATGGCAGCCTGATACAAGGGCGTACGGCTAAAGTAGCACAAAACCGCGCAAGGAGCGCGGTTTTGTGCTGTTATAATTGGAATATACCAATCTAGCTAGTCTTATGAAGAAAGTAGTGAATCAGACCACTCGGTTTTTCTATACCCCCGCATTCGGACTCCTCTTGTTCCGTATTGCCGCAGGTATCGTATTCCTTACTCACGGATGGATGAAGGTCTCGAACATGCCGGGTACCGTCGAGATGCTCTCGCATTTCGGCCTTGCTCCGGTCCTCGTGTACTTCATCTCATGGCTCGAGGTCATCGGTGGAGTCGCACTCATTGCAGGCGTCGCTACGCGCTTCTTTGGATTCCTCTTCGGCATTGAAATGCTCGTTGCGCTCTTCCTTACTGGATTCCGCGGCGGCTTCGGTATGGAGTTCGTTCTCATGCTCATTTCGTTCGGTATTGCGCTTGCAGGTTCTGGCTCATACTCCATCTACCGCATGGAGTGCAAGCACTGCGGCGGTATGCTCTGCAATGGGGAAGCCGGCACGTGCACTGTTCTCAAGTCCTAATCCATGGATAATCCGCTCGAACGTAAACCAGCGGAGGGAATGCCCTACGGGCATCTCGAGGACCTTCTGAAGGAAAACCTCGAGGTTGCGAAGGCAAACCACAAAATCTTGAAGCGAATGGAGCGCAATGCGTTTATCGGCTTCGTGGCGAAGATAATCATCTGGCTCATCGTGCTCGGCGTCCCTATCTTCTTCCTCTCGACGTATCTGGGCCCCATACTTGATGCGTTCAGTCACGGAGGGGTGGCGCCTGGCGGGGTCTTTGGCCTGCCGTCGGCAGAGCAGGTGCAGAAGATATTTGAGTTGTACGGGCCCAAATCACAGCCCTAATACAGCCTCCTAGCGTAAAACCCGCCTTTGAAGAAAGGCGGGTTTTACGCTACTATGCTGGAGTCCTTGCGCGGCCATGCCGCGCAAGCGGCCCTTCGGGCCGGGCTGCTTGGGTAAGAAAATGCTTCGCATTTCTTTCCCTACGCTCGCTCGGCGCGAAAATTAACGAGGACGTTCATTTTCGACCTCGCTCGCTTGGGTAGCTCAGTTGGTAGAGCATTCCCCTGAAGAGGGAAGGGTCGGCGGTT
>CAYNNZ010000004.1:0-73778 GCA_964398815.1 uncultured Candidatus Saccharibacteria bacterium | reverse complement strand
TAGAGCATCTCATTTGCAATGAGAGGGTCGCAGGTTCGAATCCTGTACGGTCCACTAAATCTGAAATCCCTCGCGCAAACGGGGGATTTCTTCGATTTAGTAGGGCCGTACAGGATTCGAAAGACGGAGCGGGGTACCCAGCCAGCAGGCTGGGTCGCGAGTCGCGGACACGACCAAAACCGAGTGACGACGAGGTTTTGAGTTGGGGAAGAAAGCGTAATCGCGGTCCTGTACGGTCCCCGCCGGAGGCAAAAATTTAAAATGGTACCTGTCTCCATTTCTGCATGTCACGAAAGTCCCGAAATCCTTTACTTCCACTTGGTGCGGCGTAGGCTGTAAGGCAAGTAATGAGAATTTTTGTAGCAGACGAGTCAATTGTTCATGAAGAGAGGCCGCACATCTACGGACTCTCTCTTTATGGTGGTCTTGTGTGTAAGCCGGAAGTGTTCGCCTCGCTCAATCAATTCCTAATCAAGCTTAAGGAAAAGTACGTCTATCCTCAAAACCTCGAACTGAAATGGCGATTCGAGAGTGTTTGGGAAAATATGAAGAGGGTCGGTCTTGTCGACTCCAAATTCACACGTAAGAACAATCGGGCCCTGTACGACAGTCTCAAAGCTGACTTTGAACGTGCGAAGGAAGAAATACTAACAGAGGTAGGCGGGTCAAACTTAGACTTGGTGGTGGCGATTAGGCCAAATGCACTATTCAATGCAGACGATGCAAAGAGCGTTAAATATTCTGTATCATCTGTCGCGAGGAAATTTGAGGTTCTTCTAACGCGAGAAAACGATTACGGGATTATGTTGGCAGACGAACTGAGAAGGAATTTATCAGATGATGAGAAAATTCGATACGAGTACATTCTCGATCTCTGTTGCAACGGTTCATACGACCGAAATTTTGAACGTCTAGTGGCATTGGTTCCGACCATTAGTTCCTCCATTAGTCCGCTGCACCAGATAAATGATGTAGTGCTGGGAAGCATGCAGTACTACTTGTGTGAGTTTATAAAATCGATCCGTCCCGGATCCGCGCATCAACTTAGCGAGGAAGCAAAACGTCTGATGGGTCTATTCAGTGATAGGTTCTACAAATCTGCTACTGGCGATTTCACTGTAAATTCCGGGATTCTAATGTATCCATTGAGGGGTTCGCGTGGTCCAGCCGGACGACTGAGAACTAAGCTGGAGAACCAACTGGGCATCGACTTCAATTTCAAGTAACATTGAGCCTATGCCGAACTATCATGTAGTTAGAAATTCGGATTCTGGAGAGTGGGCTGTACGTAAGGCTGGGGCACCGCGTGTCAGTGGTAATTTCGCTAACCAGGGCGACGCAGAAAAAGCCGCGAAGCGTTTTGCAGCAAACTCCGGCGGAGGCGAAGTTCGTATACACGACCGAACTGGAAAGATACGAGACAGTGATACTGTCCGACCAGCTCGAGATCCCTTTCCACCGCGCGATAGGAGACACTAGCAAGCCACGCAAGGAATATGCTCACAGAGTTCAAGTTGCTGGATGAAGTTAAGAATGCTGCAGCACAGGTAATGCACCTGTCGCACTCGCTAGAGTCGTCAAATTTGCAGCTAAAAGACCTAAACGCTGCGGTAAGAGATAGTACGAGCTCCGCTAATAAAACTTCCTCGGCTATGATGTGGCTGACCGGTGCCCTGGCAATTTTCGCGTTAGCCCAAGTAGGAGTGGCATGGATGAGCTACTCGAGTAACGAGCAAATTATGAATATACGGCGCACCTGCTATCAGAGTGTTCTGCAGACATCTGACATCGACTTGAATTACCGAAGCTGTCTCCGCGATCACGGCCTATCGGATTAAGTCACCTCAGGACCTAGGCGACGTCGGGGACGTCCTCACAGGAAATAGAGAAAATAGGGACAGTCACCATTAACCTATAAAAAATCGAGCCCCGCATACTACGCGGGGCTCTGGGCTTTTGCCCTGATGTGCTGCTGGCTATCCGTTAGGGAGCCAGAAGGCCCACTGCTCGTCCGGGAAGACCTCGGTGTCCAATGCCGCGGGACAGGTGTCGAGCGTCACCTTCCCGTTGTGCTTGTGGGTGTACCAGACCTTCTCGTCTTCGAACGGCCGACTCGCGAAGTACACGTACTCTCGTGAAGCGAACCAATCCGGATGCTGGAGCACCGCGAGGGGTGCGGTCGCCGGCAAGCAGGGCTTGAGACCAAACTCCTCGGCTCGCACCCACAGGTGAGCAAGATCCGAAGCGTTCCCCATCAGGGTGCGCACACCCAGCTGCGCCGGAGTGACCAGGACGATGTGCTGGTCGAAGGGTATGCCGCCGAAGAAGATTCCCTCGCCGCCACTCGCACGAAGGTATCGGTCGGAGATACCGAAGAGGTGCGTCCTGAGCTGGGCGAAGACCTCATCGAAATTCCGGCTCCTCATCTCCAGCACAAACGCCGTGTCGAAATCGGGCTGCGGAAGTTCGAATGGGTTCTGGCGGCGAAGCGCTCGCCGCAAGATCTCCAACCATTCTTCGCCGTTCTTCCCATCGAGGTTGTCGATGAGGTGTTTCAGGAGTCCGCCTGCTTGGCAGAGAGCTGAGTGCATAACAAGGTCCTTTCATAACCCAGGTCAGAGGTCCGCCACAACGGAAGACATGACGAGCAGAAAATACCACGATTTTATAAAAAAGCAATTTACGAGAGACAAATTTTCGTATGAGGCGAGTGGTACCATTTCCCTATGGCAGACGAATTCGACCTTTCCCGTGCGGCAAGCGAGCATCGCGACCTTATTAATCGCGTGACGGGCATCCGCGACTCGCTTACCCGCGAAGTCATCGATTACTACTACAACGACCCTACATCCGAGGAGAATGCACGCGAAAAGCGCACGGGCATGCGAGAGTATCTGCGTCGCGCTGTGCGCGAGATAGACTCGCTCCTGGATGGTCCGCTTCGCTAACCTACATACCTATGGCTACCTACGTTGATGGATTCGTAATTACCTTCCCGAAGACCCAGCTCGCTGCATACAAGAAAATGGCGACGGAAGGGAAGAAAATGTGGATGAAATATGGCGCGCTCGATTACAAGGAGTGCATCGGAGATGACTTAGCGGGCGGGAAGTATGTACCGAACCCGTTCCGGAAGATGACAAACGCAAAACCAAATGAAGTTGTCGTCTTCTCCTACATCGTCTACAAGTCGCGCGCGCATCGCGACAAGGTGAATAAGCAGGTGATGAAGTACTTCAACGACAAATATAAGCACGAGAAGATGCCGGTAGACACGAGGCACTTCAGCTACGGCGGATTCAAGACGATTGTTGAGTAAGTATGAAGAAGAAACTTGCTGTCCTGCTAGTAATCGTTCTTGTGTTTGTCGGACTCGCATACTGGCATTACCAGTCACGCCAGACGGCTAATCCGCCTACGGTAGGGACGCTCACATACTCGAATGCGGGCCTTACGTTCACCTATCGACCCACGCTCTACATGAAGGAGCGCGTCGCGAACGAAGCAAAGCTGGAACGCTCAGTCGTTCTTGTGGAAAATTCGGAAAGTAATCGCGCAATCCTAAACAGCACTGCGCCGGTAGCGGGAGAAGGACCTCCGAGCATTACCATCGATATCTATAAGAACCCGCAGCACCTCACGCCAGAGGAATGGATGCGGCAGGATACGAACTGGACCAAGCAATCGATAGTTCGTGACGGAATCGTGATTGGCGGCCTTCCGGCAGTCTCGTTCGACTGGTCTGGCCTCTATGAAGGCAATAGCAGCATTGTCTCCTTCGGGGACCATATATACGTATTCAGCTACACCTGGCTCTCGGCAGACGATGTCGTCGTAAAGGAGGTGAGCGATGTTCTCGATTCGGTGAAGTTCAAATAGCAAAAGACCGCCCTCGGGCGGTCTTTTGCATTCGAACGGATTCAGATTACGAGAGGTGTCCGGAGACGAGCTTCGTCATCTCGAACATGGTGACCTCATCCTTTCCGAAGATTGCCTTCAGCTTGTCATCTGCGAGGATGTTGCGCTTGTTGGCTGGGTTCTGGAGGTCATGTTTCTTGATGTACTCCCAGATCTTCTTGGTAACTTCAGAGCGCGGAAGGGGTCCTGCGCCGATAACTGCCTCAAGCTCAGGCGAGAGGGTCATTGGTTTTGCGAATCCTGCGTTTGGTGCCATATGAATGTTGTTTAGTTGCAAGCGGTAAAGTAACTCTCATTAGTATAAAGCACTGGTCGGGACGCCGAGAATCGAACTCGGTCTTCACGCACCCGAAGCGTGCGTACTACCGGTATACTACGCCCCGTTAGTTGTTGGGCCGGGCTATTCGGGTTAACCCGGGTGGACGATACAGGGCTCGGACCTGTGACCTTTCGCGTGTGAAGCGAACGCTCTACCAACTGAGCTAATCGTCCAGTATTGCGCACGATAACAAATGGAGCCTCAAATGGCTATAATGCATATATGAAAACTGCCTGGAAACCATTCGCTTTTTTTGTGGCACTTTCGCTCGCAGCAGGAGGCATCGGATCGTTATTCACCTTTCCAGCAATAGGCTCATGGTACGCAGGGTTGGTACATCCTTCGTGGACTCCGCCGAACTGGGTCTTCGGTCCGGTCTGGAACACGCTCTACATCCTTATGGGTCTCTCGGCCGGATTCGTGTGGAATTCTGGTAGCAAGGGTCGTGAGTGGGCTATTGCGCTATTTGTGCTGCATTTAGGCGTTAATATCGCGTGGTCAGTCGTGTTCTTCGGTCTCGAGGATGTCGTATCGGCTCTAGTAATCATCAAGTCGCTTTGGCTCCTCATCGTCGCGATGATGATTTTCTTCTGGCGATTCTCACATCGCGCGACCTATCTACTTATTCCGTACTTACTGTGGGTTACGTACGCGTCCAGCCTCAATCTCGGTATTATTCTTCTTAACCCGTAGCTATGAGAACGTATCTCAAACTTTTTTGTCTCGCACTTCCTATTTCGGTCGCGCTCGACGCGAGCTGGATAGGCGTCATCGCAAGCGGGTTCTATCATGCGCAGTTCGGTGCGTTCTTCCGTCCTGACCCGGTCCTGTGGGCTGCTGGAATCTTTTACGTCGTCTACTCGCTCTCGCTCATTTTCTTCGTGCTCAAACCCGCACTCGCCCTCCGTTCGTTATCCACAGCCGTTATATGGGGTGCCGTTCTCGGCGCGACTGCATACATGACGTATGACCTCACGAATATTGCGACGCTCACTGGCTGGCCGCTCTATGGTGCGCTTATCGATATTGCGTGGGGAACAATTATGACTGCCGTCACTTCAGGGCTCACCTACATCGTTGCGACCAAAGTTTTCAAAATGTGATTTGTCGGGCCGCCGAGAATCGAACTCGGTCTACATCCACCCCATGGACGCGTACTACCGGTATACTACGGCCCGAATGTAGCGAGAATATCAAAAAAGCTTTTGATATTCGAGCGGAATGAAAGGTCGTATGCCTACATACGGCCCGAGAGTAGGAGAATCGGACAAGTATGCTTGTACGGTTTCTCCGGAACGAGGGAACGTATCCATGCAAGCAATGGATACGGCCCGAATGTCAGAGGTAAGTATGCTTACATCCGAATGGTGTGAGATTATCACAACAGGCACGTTGTGATAATTGAAGGGGAAGGCCATGCTGTGCTGGACATACGATGACAAGATCATCGGCGAGGACGTGGTCATTCACAGCTGCGAAGCTCAGGTCCACGGCGACAATCCGGGGTGTGTCTGCGAACTTATCGGAACGCAGGTGCGCGTGAAGGGACGCAATCAAGAAGATGATCCCGAGGGCATCCCGAGCTATCACGTTGCGGGTATGGATAAGTTCATCCGCAGACGCGAAGTCAAAGTGGTGAAGCGGTCATCCGGGTGACCGCTTCTACTTATTTCCCCTGACCGTAATACTTTTTAAGTGACTTCACGTGCTCGGAGTAATTCTCGGAGCAGTGGAAGTTTCCATACTTGTCATGGAAATAGAAGATGCAGTCCGTCGGCTTCGGATTGAGTGCAGCGATAACCGCAGCAACTGAAGGGCTCGCAATAGGTCCTGGCGGGAGGCCCGGATGCGCATAGGTGTTATATGCGGACTTTATGTATTTATCGGCTGGCTTCACGGGTGGCCACCATGATTTGGTATTTGCGGACTTCGCATACTGCAGCGTCGCATCAATCTGCAGGTTCATATTCACAAAGAGACGATTCCAGATAATTCCGGAAATCATACGCATATCGTCGGTGCCGCCAGTCTCGCGCTCGATGAGCGAAGCGATGGTGAGCGCATCCATGAGCGGAACCTGTTCTGAAGTCGTGGTGCTGTAGCGATTCAATATTTCCGCGGTAAAGCGGTCGTTCAGCATGTTCTGCACCTCCGTAGGCGTCATTGCTCCATGCACCTCATACGTGCCCGGCACGAACTCTCCTTCGGAAAGCGTTGGTGGCGTCGATTTTACGTTTGCAAGGAATGCCTGGCGCTCCTTCACACTCCAGCCGAGACTGCTCGCGAACGCAGAAGCAACCTGTTCCTGTCGGTACCCTGGCTGGATGGTCACGAAATTCACGTCCGCACCTGCAAGCAGGCGATAGACAGGGAAGTCAGCAATCTTCGAGGCGAGCCATGCGATGAAGGTACTCGCCTGTGTAGCAGCTGCAGAAAGGGCGGGGTTTGTACCCTCGCGCAGCAGTGCGTCAGCAGTAGGACTCTCGACAATGACTTTGCGTGCAGGGTCGACCGATACGGGGAATGGCGCCTTCGCACGCTGCGATAACTCATCGGCGCGTAGGTCGAACGAAAGAATAGAAGGAAGCGAGAAGAGCGCGATTGCCATCACGAGCGTGGAGAGTACAACCGGTCCGGTAGACACCAAAGCTTTCCGAACTTGCGAGCTCGGTTTTTTCTTTTGAGGCCCAAACGTATGGGGCATTAAGGTCCTTTGGGGGCCCGGCATGTGCAAATTTTAACAGTAAAGCGCACGCAACTGCAAAGCTCGATTGCGTCGTTGCGGACGCCCATCTCCTCGCTCCGTCGTATATGAATACGCCTACGCTCTTCGATTGCCCGCGCCTCGCACTCAAACTTTCCAGAATGCGCGCTCATGGTCGACTTGTTTGATGTTATGCACTGTCGCAATCAGTGAAGTGGTAGACAAACACGCGTTACAGAGATACGGTGCGATTGATGAGAAAGGAGCGCCCGAAAACTCCATTCATCGAGGCCGCTATCGCATCCATCGGATCGGTAGCGTCCTTGATTTTGCACTCGATTTTTTTCGTGGCGTGTTTCCTGCTCTCCCTGCTCGGCATCGTGGAGTGGCAGATGATGCTGCTGGTCCTCACCACCGTCGTCTCGCTCGAGGCGATATATATGGCTATTTTCATCCAGATTGCGGTCAACCGTAACACCGAGCAGCTGCGCGAAGTCGAGGAGGACATCGACGAAATTCAGGAAGATGTCGAAGAGCTCGGGGAGGATGTCGAGGACATTCAGGAAGACATCGAGGAAATCAGTGAGGACATCGACGAGATTCAGGAAGATGTCGAGGAAATGAGCGAAGAGGAGAAGGCGGAACAGAAAGTGACGCAGCAGAAGCAGCGGAAAGAGAAACGGGAGAAAGCCGCACTCGATGAGGCGGCACTTCTCGAGCAGCTCTCAAGCGATGTGCAGAAACTCCTCGCTGATCTCGAAGCGCTCAAAAAGCCAAAGCAGTAGCCAAAAGCAAAACAGCCCCGAGGGGCTGTTTTGTTATTTGTCCTTGAGGACCTTAGTCGCGTAGGGACCCTTCATGCTCTTGATTTCGGTGTAGACCACTTTGTCCCCCTTCTTGAGCTCGCGGAAGGTGATGCCCTGAAGCGCATCAGAATGGAAGAAGAGGTCCTCCTTCGCGCCATCCCGCTTGATGAAGCCGGATTCGCGGTCGCCCAGCTGGGAAATCTTGCCGCGCTGCATAATGTAATGAATCTACCATGTTTTATTTCCCGCGTCAAAATTAGGACACATGCCGCCTACGGGCCTGATGTTCTTTGTGGATAGCGACTCCTTTGCTAGAATGGCCCTATGACAGGGGTATCGGCCCAGACGGGTCTCTTTTTCGTATGGACGTTGAGCTAGTCGCAGCTTCGACGACCGCTATCGCAACCGCCACCGAGGCGGTGCACGAAAGCCCTATCCACGTATCGCTCAAAGCCGAAGTGCTTGGGCACCTGTTCGGCTTCCCAATTACGAACTCGCTCCTCATGACCTGGCTCGTCATGGCGGTGCTCATCATTTTCGCTATCTGGTTCCGCGGAACGCTCAAAATGATTCCGGGCAAGCTGCAGGCAGCGGTGGAATGGGTATTCGAAGGTGCTTACGGCTATGTCATGGAGACCTTCGAGAGCGAAGCACTCGCGAAGCGCTTCTTCCCGCTCATCGCGACCATCTTCCTCTTTATCCTCGTAGGGAATGAGCTCGCGTTCCTTCCGGGTATCGGCTCCATCGGTCTTTTCCACGGAACGGAGTTCGAGCCGCTCTTCCGCGCGCCTGCGGCAGACCTGAACTTCACGCTCGCACTCGCATTCATCTCCTTCTTCGTCATCGAAATCACCGGCATCGCGGTACTCGGATGGTGGAAGTATGTCGGCCGGTTTGTTAACGTTACTTCACCGGTCAATTTCGTCGTGGGCCTCATCGAAGTTGTCTCGAATCTCTCCCGCCTCGTCTCGTTCTCGTTCCGTCTCTTCGGCAACATCTTTGCCGGCGAGGTGATGATTCTGGTCGCCGGCTACTTCCTGCCGTATCTGCTTCCGGTGCCGCTCATGGGCTTCGAGATGTTCATCGGCGCGATTCAGGCCTTGGTGTTCGCTATGCTCACCATGTTCTTCATCAAGCTGTCTGTCACTGACCCGCACGAGGCGCATTAGCCATTTGGCTAGTGCCTTCATGCGGCTCCGGGATGGAGTTCGAAAATTAAAAAGTAAAAAATCATCATGGACGTAGAAGCAGCAAAACTCATCGGTATGGCTCTTGCAGCCGGACTCGGTGTTATCGGCCCAGGCATCGGCATCGGTCTCATCGGAGGCGGCGCCATGGAAGCAATCGGACGCAATCCGGAGGCATCCGGCAAGATTGTCTCGAACATGATTCTCGCAATCGTGTTCACGGAGGCGCTCGGAATTTTGGCGCTCGTTGTTTCCTTCATCATCAAGTTCGTCTAGAGCACGATTAAAAGTTCCTTCTGCTACGTTATGGGTCCCAACGCTTCGCTTCGCCGTATAGCACATACGTCTCCGCTCATCGTTCACCCATGCCTTGCATAAGAAACTTTGTAATCGCACTCTCTAACTAAACCTCACTTACCAATTCTATGTCTGACCTCTTCGCAGCATTCGGTCTCCAAGTACCGCTCCTCATCGCGCAGCTGGTGAACTTCGGCGTGCTGATGACGGTGCTCTGGTACCTCCTCTATAAGCCAGTGATGGCTACGCTCGAGGCGCGCAAAGAAAAGATTGCAGCGGGTGTTCGTGCAGCCGAAGAGGCTGAGGCGAAGGCTGCAAAGGCAGACGACGAGGCGGCGAAGGTCGTGCAGGGTGCAGAAAGCGAAGCAGAGGGCATCGTTGCTACCGCACGCGAAAGCGCGCAGCAGGAGCGCACTCGCATCGTGAAGGAGGCAGAAGCGCGTGCAGCAAGCGTCGAGAAGGATGCTGAGGCTCGCGCAAAGGAAGAGGCGGCTCGCACGCTTCGCGAAAGCGAAAAGGAAATCGCGCGCATGGCCGTGCTCGCCGCAGAGAAGGTGCTCCGCGATAAATAGTCATGGAGAAGCTCTACGCAAAGGCAATCGAGAACCTGCTCGCACAAGGAAGCGACGAGAAGAAGCTTGTCGCTGAATTGACGAAGCACCTCACCGAGACCGGACGCGTAAAGCTACTCCCCGGAATCCTGCGCCATCTGCGCGTCCTGGAAGCCCGCAAGGCAAAACTCGCCCCGTCTGTAGAAGCAGCGAGCGAGAAGGAGGCGGCAGCCGCCGTAAAGGCTGCAAAGGCAGAGGGTATCGAGGTCGCGCACGCGACCGTGAACCCGGCGCTCATCCGCGGATGGCGCGCACGCACAGGAGGGACGCTCATAGATAGGAGCGCCAAGCAGGGGCTCATTGAGCTCTATCGAAAGGTAACTACTTAATAACCACGCACATTATGGAGAGCATTATCAAGCGCATCGAGAGTGAAATCGCAGGCTTCGCCCCGAAAGGCGACGTGCAGGAGACAGGTATTGTGCGCGCTACTGGAGACGGTATCGCGGAGATAGACGGACTGGAGGGAGCCATCATGAACGAGATGGTGCTCTTTGATCCTACGTTCGACCGCACTCTCGAGGCTGCGCTCAAAGATGCTGACCCCATCTACGGCCTCGTGCTCAACCTCGAGGAAGACGGCGTGCGTGCCGTCGTGCTCGGAGACAATGCTCGCGTCTATGAGGGCATGCTCGTGCGTCGCGTCGGCCGCCTACTCTCCATCCCAGTAGGTGACTCGCTCGTCGGTCGCGTGGTGAATCCGCTCGGCGAGCCGGTAGACGGCAAGGGCCCGACGGGTGCCGACAAGATTCGTCCTATCGAGTCCGAAGCATACGGCGTTATGGACCGCTCTCCGGTGAACACGCCGCTTCACACGGGCATTAAGGCTATCGACGCCATGGTGCCAATTGGTCGCGGCCAGCGCGAGCTCATCATTGGTGACCGCGGAACGGGTAAGACCACCATCGCGATAGACACCATCATCAACCAGAAGTCTGAGCCGGCTGAGAATCGTCCTATCTGTGTGTACGTTGCTATCGGCCAGAAGGAGTCGAAGACCGCGAAGCTCGTTGCAGAGCTCGCAGACAAGGGCGCAATGGAGTACACCATCGTCGTCACTGCACCGGCATCCTCTCCGGCTGCCTTCCAGTACCTCGCACCGTTCGCAGGTGCTGCTATCGGCGAGCACTTCATGGAGCAGGGCAAGGACGCACTCGTCATCTACGACGACCTCTCCAAGCAGGCCGTGGCATACCGCCAGATGTCGCTCCTTCTTCGTCGCCCGCCGGGCCGCGAGGCATACCCGGGAGACATCTTCTACCTCCACTCCCGCCTCCTCGAGCGCGCCGCAAAGCTCTCTAAGGAAAAGGGTGGTGGTTCGCTCACCGCACTTCCTATCATCGAGACGCAGGAAGGCGACATCTCGACCTACATTCCGACGAACGTGATTTCCATCACGGACGGACAGATATTCGTGCTCACCAACCTCTTCAACCAAGGACTCCGTCCGGCTATCGACGTTGGTAACTCCGTGTCTCGCGTGGGTTCTGCTGCACAGACGAAGGCTATGAAGAAGGTGTCCGGAAAGATTAAGCTCGAGCTCGCACAGTTCCGCGAACTTGAGGCGTTCATGCAGTTCGCATCCGACCTCGATGAGAACACGAAGAAGCAGATTGACTCTGGCCGCCGCATGACGGAGATGCTCAAGCAGCCAAACGGCAAGCCGCTTCCGTTTGAGATGGAAGCAGCAGTCATCTTCGCTGCAGTGAACGGCTACTTCGATGGATTCCCGCCGGAGAAGACAAGTCAGGCAGAGGAGCGCCTGCAGGAGTATCTTTCGCGCGAAGCGAATGACGTGCTCGCGGCAATCCGCACCACGCGCGAAATCAACGAGACCATCGAGAAGGACCTTCGCGCGAAGCTCGACCAGTTCGTCGAGCGCACTGGCGAGTAATCACTCTCTACCTATCTCCCATCTATGGCACTGAAGGACATCAAGCTCAAAATCCAGGCAACGAAGCGCATGAATAAAGTCACGCGCGCCATGGAGGCTGTGTCCGCGGTGAAAATGCGTAAGACGCAGAACGCGGCACTCGCCGGCCGCGCATACGCACGCGCTGCACTCGCCATCCTCACCCGTCTTTCGGGTACGGAGAACGTAAAGCGCCACCCACTTGCAACAACGCGTACGGGCAACAAGCTTGGCCTCCTCGTGCTTACGAGCGATAAGGGTCTCGCAGGTGGACTCAATTCCGGCGTGCTCAAAAAGGCTGTTGAGGCGATTGGCGAGCGCGCCACGTCTGACGTCGTCATCTATGCATACGGCCGCAAGGCGCAGGAGTTCTTCCAGAACCGTGGCTACGAGGTGCGTAAGTCGTACATCAATAAGGGCGACGATGTGGACCTCGCAGCGATGGAAGAAATCGCGCAGGAAGTCTCTGACGCCTTCCTCGCGGGCGACTTCGACCAGGTAATCGCGGTGTACAGCGATTTCCGCTCGACGTTCGAGCAGGTCGCGACTGCGCATGTGCTTCTGCCGCTTTCTATCGAAGCGCTTGCGCAGATCGTGGAAGGAATCCGACCCGCAAAGGGGAAGTGGTCGGACGATGCGAATCTGTCCGCGCCGCCTGCGTATGAGGTGGAGCCGTCTGGTGATGAGATTCTTGGGGTACTCGTACCTCGTCTCGTCGCCGTATCGCTCTATCACATGCTTCTCGAGTCGAAGGCCAGCGAGCACTCTGCTCGTATGGTGGCGATGAAGAATGCATCCGATAAGTCGAAGGAGGTGGTCCACGACCTGACACGCAAGTTCAACAAGGTGCGTCAGGCCGCCATCACCCGCGAGGTGTCGGAGATAGTGGCAGGGAGCTTAGTAACGTAGAAGAGGCAGCACTTAAATTTAATTTTATGAACAAAGGAACCATCGTAGAAGTCATCGGACCAGTCGTCGACGTGCATTTCGAAAGCGATCGCCCCGCAATCCTGGAGGCGCTCGTGGTCGAGGCAAACGACCTCCATGGCAAAATCACGCTCGAAGTCGCGGCCCATCTCGGCCTCGACCGTGTGCGCACCATCTCCATGACGGAGACGGCAGGACTCTCGCGTGGCGAGGAGGCTGTCGCTTCTGGCGCGCCGATTTCTGTTCCTGTGGGCACTGCTGCTCTGGGCCGCCTCTTCAACGTGCTCGGCGAGACGCTCGATGGTAAGGAAGGAATTCCTGCATCCGAGCCGCGCCTGCCGATACATCGCACCCCTCCTACATTCGAAGAGCAGACGACGAAGGCAGAAGTCTTCGAGACGGGCATTAAGGCAATCGACCTCATGGTGCCGTTCATCAAGGGCGGTAAGGTCGGACTCTTCGGAGGTGCCGGCGTCGGTAAGACGGTCATCATCCAGGAGCTCATCCACAACGTGGCATCAAACCACGGCGGATACTCCGTGTTCGCCGGAGTGGGTGAGCGCGTGCGCGAAGGTAACGACCTCTATCACGAAATGGAAGAGTCGGGCGTGCTCGACAAAACAGCGCTCGTGTTCGGTCAGATGAACGAGGTGCCGGGCGCACGTGCTCGCATCGCGCTCACCGGCCTCACGCAGGCAGAATACTTCCGCGATGAAGGCGGTAAGGACGTTCTCTTCTTCATGGACAACGTGTTCCGCTTCATTCAGGCAGGTTCAGAAGTGTCCTCGCTGCTTGGTCGCGTGCCATCGGCCGTGGGCTATCAGCCAACGCTCGCCGAGGAAATGGGTAAGCTGCAGGAGCGCATCACCTCGACCAAGAAGGGTTCCATCACGTCCGTGCAGGCAGTGTATGTGCCGGCCGACGACCTCACGGACCCGGCTCCGGCTACGACCTTCGCCCACCTCGACGGTACGGTGGTGCTCTCACGTCAGCTCGCTGCGCTCGGTATCTATCCGGCAATCGACCCGCTGCTTTCTTCCTCAACCGCGCTTACGCCGGAAATCGTCGGGCAGGAGCATTACGATGTCGCAAACGCGGTGAAGAAAATTCTCCAGCGCTACGCAGACCTCCAGGACATCATTGCTATTCTCGGTATCGAGGAACTCTCGGATGAGGACAAGACGGTGGTGTACCGCGCCCGCAAGATTCAGCGCTTCCTTTCGCAGCCGTTCAATGTCGCCGAGGTGTTCACCGGCGCGAAGGGTGCGTATGTGCCGCGCGAAGAGACCGTCCGCGGCTTCAAGGAAATCGTCGAGGGCAAGCATGACGATAAGCCGGAGAATGCCTTCTACATGAAGGGCACCATCGACCAGGTCACTGCATAGTCGCAACGAAAGGGTACTACTCATGGAAATAGTCGTAACTCTTCTTGGTCTAGTGATACCGACATTGTGTCTTGCAGTGATGTTCTGGCTGTTCCAGACGAAATACAAAGGACAGAAATGGGAATCGTATTTCGGAACAAAAAGTGCCCGAGAGGCGTCACCGCTATGGTATCCGAATGCAATACCATTCTTATTGTTTTTTCTTATTCTTGCGTGGGGTCTCGTGTATTGGCACGTAATCTAATTAATTTATGAAAACCTTTCATCTCACTATCGCGAAAGTCGGAGAGAACCTCTTTGACGGAGAAGCGGTGGCCGTTACGCTTCCGGGCGAGGAAGGTGTGTTCACCGTGATGGCCAACCACGAGGCGTTCGTGACGCCGCTTAAGGCAGGTGATGCTGTCGTCGAGACCGAGAACGGAGAGAAGCAGACCTTCTCAATTGAGAAAGGGATTGCGGAGGTCTCGAGCAACCAAGCCACAGTCCTGCTGTAGTCCGCCTTGTCATCCCGGGCGCGGGTTGTATTGTGTGGACAGCAACGCGCGCGGAAGGAGCAAGCGATGAACTACATCACTTCCCGATTCACCGGCCTTGAGCGGGTCCAAATCGGTCAGGCGCGCGAACAGCAGTTCTTCGACGCCTTCTACAAATTTCCTGTCGAACTGCTCGACGACGTCTACCGCGTCGAACGCGGCACCGTATACGAGGACTTATTTCTCGGCATCGATGGGTGGGTCTATACGGAATACGGGCGTATCCCGCTCCAAGTGACCTCGTCTCGTGACTGCGTCGACAAGCATGTGGCCGCAAGGCCGAACAGCGATGCGGTCATGATTACCGTCTACGAGACCGATACCCCGGCTGAAATTCAGAACATGACGATGCAGCGCATCTCTCATCGGCTGGAACGGCTCCGCAAAAAAGCAATTCTGCAGGAACGAAAGGAAGAGGAATGGGCCCGCTGGTAGCGGGCCCAACCCTTTTTGCTATACTGAACCGACTATGGGAGTACAAGATTTTTTCCTGCGCCAGATGATGAAGGCGAAAATGAAAGACGTGCCGGAGGCGCAGCGCGAGCAGATTATGGCGCTTGTGACGAAGGACCCGGAACTGTTTAAGAAGATTGGCGAAGAGGTGGATCGCCGCGTCAAAAAGGGAGGCGAGCCACAGATGAAGGCGACGATGGAAGTAATGAAAAAATACCGCAGTGAACTCGCGGCTTTAATGCAGAAATAGGTCTTCGCTACGGCTTGCGATAGATGGCACCACCAACACAGAAAGTTAATAGTGCGATATATCGCACTATTAACTTTTCCAGTCGCCCTAAAGTCGACACGGAGATGGGGGTGGTCGCATGATAAAGTTACGGCATGAAGCAGAAGAACATCTATATCCTGATGGGTAATCCCGATAAGGACGGTACACTTACGAACGAACTTGCCGATGCATACGAAAAGGCGGCCGCCGATGCTGGCCACTACGTGCGACGTGCGAATATCGGGGACCTTTCGTTCGACCCCATTCTCCACAAGGGCTACAAGGTAATTCAAGAACTCGAGCCGGACCTGAAGAAAGTGCAGGAGGATATGAAGTGGGCGGACCACTTCGTGCTCCTGTATCCAGTCTGGTGGTCGGCAATGCCTGCGCTACTCAAGGGATTCTTTGACCGTATCTGGCTTCCCAGCTTTGCGTTCCATTTCTGGAAGAACGGTATGGGATGGGACCGCATGATGACGGGGAAGACGGCGCGAGTCATTACGCTTTCCAAGATGCCGCCAATTTTCATACGTCTCGTATTCGGTGACTTCACGAACGAAATCTCCTACGCCACTCTTGGTATGTCTGGCTATAAGGTGAGCCTTACGCAGTTTGGAAATTCAGAGAGTTGCACCCCAGCACGCAAAGCACGCTATCTGAAGGCCATTGCGTCGCTTGCGCGCGCAGCTAAGTAGTGCAATTCTGTGCTTGTTCAGCCTCCCAGCTGACGAACTCCGGGGCTGGCACTTCCCAGCCTCTATGGCCTCGGAGCGGGGGTCGACGTCTTTGGCGTCGACCCCTTTTCCTTTTTATATAAAACTAAGAGCCCCCGCCGTGATGGCAGGGGCTCGCGCATGATGCGCTGTTGGTGTTGCTAGGCCGCGATGTCGCGGGCGCCTTCACCCATGTGGCGGACGTTGTCGTCCGTCGCCACGGGCTCACGCGCCGGCTCTTCCGGCTCTTCCTCGTCGTCCTTATGGACGGCATCGAGGAGATGCCAGCCGAGCACCAGCATGGCGAAGCCCATGATGGCGAAGACGATCGGGGCGCAGACGCCCAGATACCCGTCGCCGAGCATGGGGAAGCGGGCAGTCGTCGAGGCCGGCAGGGCGCCGGCAGTGGCGGACCAGCCGCGGGCGATCATCTCGGACATATAGACCCTATTCGGGTAGTCCGTGATGTCCCACTGCAGGAAGCAGGCGAAGGCAAGCAAGCCGAAGCCCAAGAGGAAGGTGAACGCAACGGTGAATTTGAACGGAATGTTCTTAGTCATTGTCTATCTCCCAGAATGACGTTGGGTATTTAATAGCATAAAATGCGGGAAAAGTCAATATACGCCTCGGTCCGGAAACATACTTGCATAATCAGCAAGGAGATGTTATAACCATTCTGGGAGGTGGGAGCGCCAGCTGACGCCCCCCCGACAACGGCGCGGTCACCCCACGACCACCCCATCCCACCTCCCAACCCCCCAAGGCCCTCACGTAGGGCCTTTTCTTTTTATATACACAAAGGCCGCCATAGGCGGCTTTTCTGTGCGAGCTTGCCCGAGCGAGCTTACTTCTTATCTGAAGAATTCTTCGCCACTTCCTCCTCTTTCTTCTTTGCCTCATCAGCCTCCTTCTTCTTCATTTCTTCTGTCGTCATATGTGTAGCGTTAGTGAGTAAGCACCTAGTTGGTGCGGTTTAGGTACTGAATAGGTAGACCCATGAAGGATGCTGGTATAGGATGCCTCTGGCTTGTCGCTGTGGTGCCCATCGAGGCCTAGGCACCTCGGAGACATGCGCACTACAGCACCGAGCCACTCAACCCTATGCTCTCCCAGACGAAGGGTTGGATTGGGCCGGACGCGCAAGCGCCGGCCCTTTTCCTTTTCTGACGAACACCGTAAGGTAGGGATAATGCTTAAGATAGGAATCGTAGGACTTCCCAATGTCGGGAAGTCGACCCTTTTCAATGCGCTCACACGAGCGAACGCACTCGTGGCGAACTATCCATTCGCAACCATAGACCCCTCCGTGGGTGTCGTTACGGTGCCGGACGATCGCCTGGATAAGCTCGCGGAGCTTTCGAAATCCGAGAAGACCGTTCCTGCAGTCATTGAATTCGTCGATATTGCAGGCTTGGTGAAGGGAGCAAGCGAGGGCGAAGGCCTCGGTAACCAATTCCTCTCGAACATCCGTGAGACGGACGCAATCCTCCACATGGTCCGTTTCTTTGAGGATCCGGATATTACGCACGTGCATGGCGAAATTGACCCGATGCAGGATATCGAGGTGATTAATCTCGAACTGATTCTTGCGGACAAGGATAGTGTGGATCGCCGCCTCGAGAAACTCGTGCGCGACGTCGCAATGAACAAGAAGGAAGCACTGGAGGAGAAAGCAGCTTTGGTTAAGGTTGCTACTGAACTGGAGTCCGGAAAGCTCGCCATAACGGCGGGACTAACATCTGAGGAAGCGAAGCTCATAAAATCCCTCAATCTCCTCACGTTGAAGCCGATCCTCTACGCATTCAATGGTAAGTCCGGTGGACACAACCTCGCGGAAATGAATGATGGCCGCGCGCAAAAGGCATATGACTATGTGAAGTCCCTCGGCGGAAGCTACGTTCTTATAGACGCACGCACCGAGCATGAACTGAATGATGTCGCAGACAGCGACAAGGATATGTTCCGCTCAGAGCTCGGAGTACAGGATGACGGTATTAAAGACCTCATCCGCGGCGCATACGAGACGCTCGGTCTCCTCACGTTCTTCACGACCGGACCGAAGGAAAGTCGCGCGTGGACCGTGAAGCAGGGCGCGCTCGCGCCTGACGCGGGTGCTGCTATCCATGAGGACTTCCGCGACAAGTTTATTCGCGCCGAGGTGGTCGCGTGGGACAAGCTGCTTGCTGACGGCTCATGGAGCGCTGCGCGCGATAAGGGGGATATACGCACCGAAGGGAAGACCTACGAGGTCAAAGACGGTGACGTGATGGTGTTTCTGCACAGCTAGTCCAAAAACCGAACTACAGACCCAGGCTGTTTATTTGACCGAGGTAATTGGTCATGAAGGCCGGAATGGCGAATACGAGTCCGATCAGCGGAAGGACAAACAGGACGATAGTTACAACCATCGTCCAGAGGAAATACTTCCGCGTTTTCTCTACCGATACATAAATTGCATCAATCTTCTGCTCAAGGGCAGCGAGTTTCTGTTCAGTGGGTTCCATTCCTAAAGTATATACGGTTACCCTGGCGTCGATTTACTTTCCATCCCGTTCGTGTTCTATTGCAGGCGGACAGCCAAGGAGGTGAACATGTCCGACCAAGAACCCTTCACCTCCTACGAGGAGGCATGGAACTACGTCTACGAGGACCCAGAATTTAAGTTCAAGGCTGATGAGTGGTTCAGTCAGAACTTTCCGGACGGCCACGATAGTCTCATCGGGCATATCGCCCTCGTTGAACTCGCCCACATGAGGAGTGGCTTCGCGCTGCAACCATCGATGCCTGGAAAGTGCGTCTTTCATCCGGATGCTCTTGAACTCTTGCTGAAACAAGGACGCCATTACCGCTCCACTCCAGAATTATCACCAAAATTCCGAACCTTCCCCCGTCAGCCTCTCGCCGGCGAATGCTTCGGCAATTCGCAGGTGTGGATGCGAAACGTCAATAAAGGTGCAAGACGGCATAAGGACACTAACCGTCTGTGCTACGTGGAGGGTATGGTCTGCGGTTACCTGGCCAACCCTATGCTCCATGCGTGGAATACGTACAGTCTGACAGACGACAGGGCCATCGACTGGAGCATGTATATCGGCTGCGAATGGAACCGCTACCTCGGCATTGCGTTCAGTGAGGCCGAGTACAATGAACTCCAAACATCGGTCTTTGGTAAGGATAAAAGTGCGCCCATTTCGCTCTTTGACCAGGAACTTTATCCACTGGTCAGTGATCTCATAGCTGAACTATTCGCCGCACGCGAGACGCCCGCCGACTCTTCATGAGACGGCGGGCGAAACTTTTTTGTGGTATAATCCGCGCACTATGGAAAACACACCCGCTCCAGCTCCTGCAAGCAATTCCTCAAAAACAACCCCGCGCGATTTCTTCCTCTGGCTTGGTGCCATCATCGCGCTCTACGGCTCTGTTACTTCCGTTCTCGCGCTTAAGTTTGAGTACATTAACTATCTTTTCCCGGATGCGCTCGCTGGATATGGAGACCCATATGGTGGCGCCGTGCGCACCTCTATGGCAGCACTCATAGTGCTCGTCCCTACGATGCTCGTGCTTTTCCGTCTCATTCGCGGCTCGATAATCGCAGAGTCTGGTAAGGCAAACATCTGGGTGCGTCGCTGGGCGCTCGTGCTCACGCTCTTCATTGCAGTCGTCGCTGCGCTCATCGACCTCGCTACGCTTATCAATACATTCCTTGGCGGTGAGATAACCATTCGCTTTGGTCTGAAGGTCCTCGCCGTGCTCGTAGTCGCACTCCTTACCTTCGGTTACTTCTATCTTGACCTGAAGGGCTACTGGGTACGCAACGCAAAGAAGGGAAATCTCGTCGGCATCATTGTCGGTATTGCCGCACTCGCAACTGTGGTCGCTGGATTCTTCATCATTGGAACTCCGGGCCATGTGCGCGACCTGCGCCTCGATAGCCAGCGTGTGTCAGATCTCACCAGCATTCAGTACCAGCTGACGTACTACTATCAGCAGAAGCAGAAGCTTCCTGAGTCGCTTGATTTGCTCAATGACCCGCTCTCGAATTTCATTGTGCCGGTCGACCCGCAGACAGGTGCAAACTACACGTATGAACGCACTGCTCCGCTTACGTTCAAGCTCTGCGCCGACTTCAAGACGGCTGCAGCTGACATGAAGGGACGTGGTTCTGTAGGTATGGGACGCGACATCGCCTACCCAACCTCTCCAAGCTTTGGCGGAATGGATGACAACTGGCAGCACGAAGCAGGAACTGCGTGCTTCACACGTACTATCGACCCGGATAAATTCCCGCCCATTCCAGCCGCAAAGCCGCTCTAGAGAGTCATGGCGCGAGAGTCGTTCAATCACGTAGAGATAGAACAGGCAGCCCGCCAAAAGTGGGCAGGCCTCAATCTGTACGAGACCGACCTCACGGATGAGACCAAAGAGAAGTACTACCTCCTCTTTGAATTTCCGTATCCATCAGGAGATCTGCATATCGGGCACTGGTATGCGTTCGCACTTACGGACATCTACGCCCGCAAACTGCGCATGGCAGGGAAGAACGTACTCTTCCCGATGGGATTCGACGCGTTCGGGCTGCCGGCTGAGAATGCGGCGATAAAGCGTGGTCTCGACCCGAAGAAATGGACCTACGACAACATGGCGAACATGCGTCGCCAGCTGGAGACGATGGGCGCATCCATGGATTGGTCGAAGGAAGTCATCACCTGCGACCCTTCCTACTACAAGTGGACGCAGTGGCTCTTCACGAAGTTCCTCGAGCACGGACTCGCAGAGCGCAGGCTCGCATCGGTGAAGTGGTGCCCGAATGATAAGACGGTGCTCGCCAACGAGCAGGTAGTGGATGGAAAATGCGAACGCTGCGGACATGAAGTCGAAGACAAGATGCTCACGCAGTGGTTCCTCAAAATCACCGCGTACGCGGAGCGTCTCCTTGCTGACCTCGACGGGCTCGCCTGGCCGAATGAGATAAAAGAAGCGCAGCGCGCGTGGATAGGGCAGTCAGACGGCGCGAAAATTACATTCCCGGTTGCGACTGGATCGGAGACTACGGATATCCAGGTGTTCACTACCCGTCCTGACACCCTCTATGGCGCCACCTACCTCGTACTCGCTCCGGAGCACCCGGCACTCGAATCGCTTCTTGCGCACGCGACCAATGTCGATGCGGTTCGCGCATATCAGAAGGCGACCGGGAAGAAGACCGAGCGCGAGCGCAGTGAGAACAAAGAGAAGACTGGTGTGGTGCTCGATGGCCTCACTGCAACAAACCCTGCGACCAAGGAATCCATTCCGGTCTATGTCGCTGATTACGTACTTGCCTCATACGGTACAGGCGCTGTTATGGCGGTGCCTGCGCACGACGAGCGCGATTATGAGTTCGCGAAGAAGTACAACCTACCAATTCGCTACGTCATCGACCCGATTACCGGTGAAGAGCAAGTCGACCCGAAACATAAGGAGAAAATCGTCGCCGTTGTCGAGCACAACGGTAAAGTGCTCACCATCAACTGGCCGAAAGAGCTCGGTGGGCGCCTGCTCGTGGGCGGGACAGTAAATGAGGGTGAAGACCCAGCAATTACCGCGAGCCGAGAAATAGGCGAAGAGACCGGCTACAAGGAATTAGAGCTCATCGAACGTGCGGACGAAAAGGTCCATCATTCCTATTTTGCATTCTCGAAGAATCAAGCAACGCTCGCGCATACGACCATTCTGCATTTCAAGCTCGCATCCGATACACAGAGCGAGCAGGAGCTCGAAGAAGATGAGAAGGGTAAATTCACCGTGGAGTGGGTAACGCCGGAGGTTGCGGTGAAGGAGATACATGATGACCAGCATCAGTACGCACTCGCCCGATTCCTCGGAAAGGGTCATTACACTGGCGATGGTCTGCTCACGAATTCCGGAGACTTTACCGGAAAGCCAAACCGCGAAGCCATCTGGGATATCGCTGAGGCCGCCGGAGGCGAGCGGGTGAAGCAGTTCCGTATACGCGATTGGTCAGTTGGTCGACAGCGATACTGGGGCTGTCCGATACCGGTCGTCTATGACCCAGAAGGTAATCCGCACCCTATCCCATCTGAGCATCTCCCGTGGTTGCTTCCGGAAGATGTCGACATGACGCCGGGTGCTGCAGGCGAAGGAAAGTCCCCGCTCGCGTCTTCTAAAGAACTCCAGGAGCGCGTTACGCGCATATTCGGCGAAGGCTGGACACCGGAATACGACACGCTCGATACCTTCGTAGACTCATCCTGGTATTTCTTCCGCTATCTCGACCCGAAGGATGAGCATGATTTCTCCGACGCTGCGCTCATGAAGAAGTGGATGCCGATAGACCGCTACTCAGGCGGCAGCGAGCACACAACGATGCATCTCCTGTATGCACGGTTCTTTACGAAGGTGCTCTACGACCTCGCACTCTCACCGGTGTCGGAACCATTCTCCGAACGATTCAATCGCGGCATCGTGCTCGGCACGGACGGCGCGAAGATGAGTAAGTCGAAGGGGAATGTCGTGAACCCGGACGAAGTAGTGGCGAAATTCGGCGCTGACGCGGTGCGCATGTACCTCGCATTCATCGGTCCATATAACGAGCCAGGTCACTACCCATGGAATCTGGACGGAACGCTGTCGATGCGCAAATTCCTCGATCGCGTGTATGCACTCGCCAGTAAGGCAGACGACAGCGAGCCGAACGAAGCAACACTACGCGCACTCGCACTGGCGACGAGTAAAGTAACTGGCGAAATCGACCGCTTTAAATTCAATACCGCCCTCTCTGCGCTCATGGTGCTCGTGCGCGACCTCGAAGCACTGCCAGCGGTACCGCGACAGGCAGTTCGTACCCTTCTGGTTTTGCTCGCACCGTTTGCTCCGCATCTCACAGAGCATCTCTGGGGCACTCTGGGAGAAGAGGGAAGTGTCCACGCTGCGGCATGGCCGACAGCGGATGAGTCGCTTCTCGTCGCAGATGAGGTGGTGCTTACCGTGCAGGTAAACGGCAAGAAACGTGGGGAAATAACCATCGCTCCGGATGCATCCGAGGCAGATGCAGTGGATATGGCCATCCAGATTGCCAGTGTGAAGACTTCACTTGGTAAAGTGAGGCCTTCACGTGTCATTTACGTGCCCGGCCGAATCCTCAATCTTGTGGTCTAATGCGGGTATTTGACGATTTGCAATACATTTGATATAACTACAACACACAACTAATTACGAAATATGGCGAAAAAAGTGGCTAAATCAAAGGCGGTCAGCAAGGCGAAGAGCTCGCTCTCGTTCGACAGCGCTGCCCTCGTGAAGAAGCTCCTCGCGGAGGTGCCTGAGCGTGCCCGCGAGGTCCTGGTCTATCGCTTTGGACTGGGCACTTCCTCTGAGCGCGAGACTCTCGAGGCCATTGGCGAGCGCTGGGGCATCACGCGCGAGCGCGTCCGCCAGATTGAGGCATCCGGCATTGAGGCCATCCGCCACTCCCGTGCGTTCCGTGAGGTAGAGGGTTCCTTTGAGGAGCTTCGCGCCTACATCGACGCGCAGGGCGCCATCGTCCCTGAGGATGCGCTTCTCGCAGGCCTCGCGTCTGACGAGAAGAGCCGCAACCGTTTTCGTTTTCTCCTCGTAGTCGGTTCTGCGTTCTTCCGCGAGCGCGAGACCGATGATTTCTATGCACGTTGGCATGTCGACTCCCGCACTGCGGACATGGTCCATGCAGCGCTTACGCGTCTCTACGCGCAGCTCGATGATGCTGAGGTTCTTCCGGAAGGTGAAATCATCAACAAGTTCCTCGAGGAGCTCAAGGAGGTGAACGCTGCATACCGCAATGAGGAAATCCTCAAGCGTTGGCTTTCTATCTCAAAGAACATCGCGAAGAACCCGCTTGCTGAGTGGGGTAAGGCGCACGCGCCTGCTATCCGCACCAAGGGTATTCGCGATTATGCCTACCTCGTCATTAAGAAGGAGGGCTCCCCGATGCACTTCTCTGATGTGGCGAAGGCTATCAGCGAGACCTTCTCCAAGAAGGCGCATGTTGCAACGACGCACAATGAGCTCATCAAGGACTCTCGTTTCGTGCTTGTCGGTCGCGGTCTCTACGCGCTCGCTGAGTGGGGCTACCAGCCAGGTGTCGTGCGCGATGTCATCAAGAAGGTGCTCGCAGGCAAGGCACTTACGCGCGACGAGGTCATCGAAGCAGTGAAGAAAGTTCGCTATGTGAAGGACAACACCATCCTCGTGAACCTCAACGACACGCGCTATTTCAAGAAGGCGAAAGACGGCACCTACTCCGCTGTTTAATCAGCCAAACGAAAAGCCGCCCGAAAGGGCGGCTTTTCGTTTGTTATACTTTTCCTCATGAGTTCCGGAGGCGGGTTCGACATCCTGCATGCTGCGCACCAGCGAGGCATATTCGTCTCTGCGCAGCCGTTCATTATCTGCTTCATTGCGGCGAATATTGCATTCCTCACGCTCGACCCGCTCCAGACGTGGCGGAACATTGAATTTCTTGCGGTCATCTCGCCGCTCTGGCTCCCGATTGTCCTCGGAAAATTCGCATTCCTACGTTGGGTGACTGCGAACCGCCTCGCGTTCATTGCTCGCCAGGAGTACGTCCTGCTCGAAATCCGCATTCCGCGCGACGTCCGCAAGACGCCACTCGCGATGGAGGCTGTGTTCTCGTCCATGCACCTTCGTCCGGGAGAATCCACGTGGTGGAAGCGTCTCGTGATAGGTGCGGTACGCCCATCGTGGTCCTATGAAATCGTCTCGCTCGGTGGACGCGTGCATCTATTCGTTCGTACGCGCGTCGGCTTCCGTCGTGGTCTCGAGAGCTATATCTATGCGCAGTACCCTGGCGTTGAAATCATTGAAGCGGAAGACTACAGCCTCAAGGTAGACCCCACCGCACATGATTGGGATTTGTGGGGCTGCGAGTATAAATTCACGGCGAAGGATGTCTATCCAATTCGCACCTACGCTGAGTTCATGAAGCCGGATTCGCCACTCGCGAAGCCTGAAGAGCAGGTCGATCCGCTTGCTCAGATATTCGAAATGCTTGGCTCGCTTTCGCCTAAAGAGCAATTCTGGATTCAAATCCTCGTACGCGTGACCAAGGATGATAAATACATCGGCAAGAAGAATTCTTCCGGTAAGCAGTACACGATATTCGACGAGAAGAACGAAGAGCTTGAGGCAATCCGCAAGTCAATTACGCGTAAGCAGACCCATGTGGACCCAGCGACCGGCAAGACATTCGAGACGGAAAGCTTCCCGAACCCCACAAAGGGCCAGATGAATCAGATGGAGGCGCTCGAGCGCAAACTCAGTAAGCCGCTCTTCGATGTGGGCATTCGCTCTATTTACACCGCACCGAAGGATGCCTATCAGGGTATCGTCGTCTCGCACCTTATCGGACTTTGGAATCCAATCGCGTCCGCGCAGGGTAATTCATTCGGTATTACGCGCTGGTTTGCCAATTTCGATGACTGGCCATGGGAGGACCCGAAGGGCCATCATCATCACCATTCCGCGCATGGACTGGTGGACTCATACCGCCGCCGTTCCTACTTCAATGAGCCGTACAAGATGCCATGGCAGGTCATGAACACTGAAGAGCTCGCGACGATATTCCATATCCCATCATCGGGCGTCACAACGCCGTCGCTACCGCGTATACAATCCTCGACCTCCGAAGCGCCGTCTAACCTGCCGACGTAGTAGTGGTATGAGTCCTGTTTCTTTTTTGCGTGTTGCTTCGCTTGTCCTCTCCATCCATTTTCGCCGTCTGCGGACGATGTATCTAGGTGCATTGCTCGTACTCGTCGTTCCGGCGGCTGTCGTGTTTTGGTATCTCTTTGTGTCGCCTGTAACTTTCCATCCCAATACGACTATCGGCGTGGATGAGGGTGTTAGTGTTCGTCACGAAGCAGCTGTGCTTAAGAACGCAGGGCTGATTCGTTCAACTCTCCTGTTTCGTGTGCTCTATCGAGTCTTGCCGGGGCAGCATGGTGTACGGAGCGGATACTATGTATTCCCGCAGCCAGTGGGCGAACTCGCGCTTGCACGCGCTCTCGCATACGGAACATCGGAAGTCCCGCAGGTGCGCATTACATTCCCTGAGGGAACGACCGTTCGCCAGATGGGTGCGACACTCGCACAACATCTACCGAAAATTGATGAGCAGAAATTCGATAGTGTCGCAATTCCAGAAGAAGGGTATCTGTTCCCGGATACATATTTCTTCCGCGCTGACGCAACCACCACGCAGGTCATCAGCATCATGAAGGCTGCGTATGCGAATCAGGGCCTCGAAGCAGAATTCCGTGCATCACCACACCCTGAGCGTGATGTGGTAATCATGGCCTCGCTGCTTGAGGCAGAAGGGAAGACGCTTGAGGATAGGCGCGTCATCGCTGGAATACTCTGGAAGCGCATGGCAATCGGTATGCCGCTTCAGGTGGACGCGGCATTTGGGTATATCTATGGCAGGACCGGCTATGCGCCCACCCAGGCAGATCTCAAATCGAACTCCGCCTATAACACCTATCGATACAAGGGACTTCCACCGACGCCTATAAACAATCCGGGTCGAGAGTCACTTCTGGCGGCGCTGACGCCTGCAAAAACGGACTATCTCTACTACCTCACCGGAGACGACGGACAAATGCATTACGCAAAGACGTTCGCGGAGCATATCTCGAACCAAAAAAAGTATTTCAAATAAAAGAAAAGTCGCGAGCATGCCAGGTGGCAGCGGCTCGCGACCCGTGTGGCCCTTCCTAGACATCAGAAGAATTCCTCCGTGGTGCCGTCATCATTGAGACAGCTCACCTCTATCCGCTCTTCTCCCCAGTCTTCGTGGAGTGAGCGCTGGGTGATGGTGCTTGGACGCGCTTGTCGGTCTTTCCCTTTAGGTAGGGCGCCGAGTTTCCGTTCATAGAGTGGGATGCCGTACCCAGGCATGCTGGGGACCATCATCCACTCCTCCTCGCCGTAGAGGATTACCTCGCCACGCAGTGTGCAGGGGCCGCGCACGACGGACTTGTCGCTCGCCTGTTCCGGCTTGCGCAACTGCAAGTCCTTGCCAGGATTGACGAAGACTTCCAATTTCTGTCGTTCAATAGAGCCTTGTTTCAAAGAACTCACCTCCTTTCAGGGTTCAGACTTTGAATGTCGTTCTGATACCTAAATCATTACAACTTCCTACCGTCTGTCAAGGATGCTATACAGGGAACATGAACGTCGCGGGTAAGAAAATATTCGTCGGACTCTCAGGCGGAGTAGACTCTGCGGTCACTGCTGCACTACTGCAGAAGTCAGGCGCAGAAGTCGTAGGCGTATTCATTAAGGGGTGGTACCCGGAAGGTCTGCCGTGCACCTGGGCAGCGGATAGAAAGGACGCCATGCGCGTTGCGGCGCACCTGCGCATACCATTCCACACGCTTGATGCATCGAAGGAATATAAACAGTCGGTCATCGACTACCTCATACGGGAATATGGTGCTGGCCGAACGCCTAACCCCGACATTATGTGCAATCGCGACGTGAAATTCGGCGTGTTCTATCGATTTGCGATGGAACATGGTGCAGATTTCATCGCCACTGGCCATTATGCGCGGCAAGAAGACGGTCGCCTTCTACGAGGCGTAGATCCAGAAAAGGACCAGAGCTATTTCCTCTGGGCGATAGGCAAGGAAGCGCTCGTTCACACCCTTTTTCCGCTCGGCGGAATGCATAAATCCGCAGTACGAACCGAAGCAAAGAGTCTGGGGCTTCCGAATGCCGAAAAGCGCGACAGCCAGGGCATATGCTTCCTCGGACCTGTCTCGATGGATGATTTTCTGCGTGCGGAATTTCCCGTTACGCCCGGCGAGGCCGTGGACTCAATGGGGAAGAAGGTAGGAACGCATGACGGAGCGCTTCTCTACACACTTGGTGAACGCGCGCCGCTACAGGATGCTACAGCAGGCCCATGGTACGTAATCGCGAAGGACATCCAGACAAACACGCTCGTCGTCTCGAATGAACGCGCCTCACAGGCACCAGCGTTCGCAATCAGACTTACCGAAGCAAATTGGTTCCAAACTCCTGGACAGAAAGTAGAGGCGCAATATCGCTACCATGGTCCTTTAGTGTCAGGCACCTATACCGAACAGACGTTCACGCCGGATACGTTACTCCCTGAGCCAGCTGCTTCGGGCCAGTCACTCGTCATATACAACGGAGATACCGTAGTTGGCGGTGGTATCATCGAGTAATGTCCGTTGAGATTGTTAAGACCGATGGAAGCGTCGAGCCATTCGACGGGATGAAGCTCGAATGGTCGCTACGCCGCGCGGGCGCGACAACGCACACTGCAGAGCGCATCCGACATACCATCGAGGGCTCCATTGCAGCCGGCGCGATGACGCAAGAAATATACAAGCGCGCATTCCAGATGCTGCGCCATGATGCACGTCCTGCAGCGGCGCGCTACAGCCTACGCCGTGCGCTTTTTGAATTCGGTCCTTCCGGCCACCCATTCGAGAATTACATTTCTGAATTATTCAAAGCAGAGGGATGGGAAGTCGAGTATCGGCGCATGATTCCCGGAAAGTGCGTTACCCATGAAGTGGACGTGTACGCGCACCGCGAGGGAGAATATCTCGCAGCAGAACTGAAATACCACAACGACCCCGGCTACAAGACCGACGTAAAAGTCGCACTCTATGTGAAGGCGCGATTCGACGATATCTGGCAGTGCGACCCGAAAGAGGACAAGACCTGTAAGGTGGACCATGGATTCCTCATCACCAATACGAAATTCACGCGTGATGCGGTCCAATTCGCCAAGTGCTCCGGTATCCAACTCCTCGGCTGGAGTTATCCGTCAGAGGGAAGTCTGTATGACCGTATTGTAGCGACCGGTCTCTATCCCATTACTGCGCTCACTATGTTGAAGAAGGCGGAAAAGCGACTACTCATAGATCAGGGCGTAGTTACCTGCGAGCAGGTTCGCCAGAATCGCGACCTGTTGCGCGCTATTTCCATATCTCCGGAGCGCATCGGGGGCATATTGGCCGAGGCGAATTCCTTGTGTAATAGTTACGCCTAAGGCATGAGCGATTTCGTAAAGAAGTACAACCCAAATAGAAGCAGCGACTGGAATTACGGCGGAGCAAAGTGGCGCCTCTCGCGCTCAAAGATCGAGCTATTCAACGAATGTCCGCGTTGCTTCTACTTGGACAACAAACTCGGTACCGGGCGCCCGCGCGGACCTGCATTCACTCTCAACATCGCTGTAGATGCCCTCTTTAAGAAGGAGTTCGATGTGCATCGAGCTGCAGGCACGCCGCATCCACTCATGACTCAGTACGGCATCGATGCGGTTCCGTATCAGCATAAGGATATCGACACGTGGCGGGAAAATTTCGAGGGCGTTGAATATTTCCATGAGCCGACTGGATTCACTATCTCGGGTGCTGTGGACGACATCTGGGTGAACCCGGCAGGGGAACTCATGGTCGTGGACTACAAGTCGACCTCAAAGGCAGGAACCATCACCACGCTCGAGGACTCATCGTGGAATGAGCAGTATCAGCGCCAGATGGGCGTGTATCAGTGGCTCCTACGGAATAACGGATTCAAGGTCTCTGATACCGGATATTTCGTCTATGCGAATGCAACGACCGATAAGAAAGCATTCGACGGGCAGCTGGAGTTCGAAGTCACGGTGGTGCCGAGCACCGGGAAAGCTGACTGGATAGATGACGTACTGCCAAAAATTAAAGAGACGCTCGACTCTTCGGACATTCCCCCCTCTGGTCCGAAATGTGAGTTCTGTCCCTACCGCGAAACAGCCGCAAAAAAATTGCTTCATGGTGCCGGCATGAAGGTCGTAAAGAAGTAACTCTCATTGAGACATTGAGATACCTCACGCAACCGGAGTGTTAACCTTGCGATATATCGCAAGGTTAACACTCCTGTCTCTCTAATTGGTGGTTGGTATAGTTCCTGTATGGAAGTGAAAATAGAAACCTCGTGGCGGGAACATCTTGCAAACGAATTTGAGGAGTCGTATTTCAAGGAACTCGCCGCATTCGTTAAGAAGGAATATGAAACAGCGACTGTCTATCCGCACCCGAAAAATCTCTTTGCTGCATTCGACTTAACGCCGTTCGATGCCGTGAAAGTCGTCATACTGGGCCAGGACCCCTATCACGGACCTAAGCAGGCGCATGGTCTTTCGTTTTCCGTTACAGAAGGTGTGCGAAATCCGCCATCGCTCCAGAATATATTTAAAGAGATTGCGACAGACACCGGAAAGCCAGCGAACGAATCAGGGGATTTGTCGCGCTGGGCCAAGCAGGGAGTGCTTCTACTAAACGCGACGCTTACGGTGCGCGCAGGCGCCGCAGGCTCGCATCAGGGACAGGGATGGGAGCGATTTACCGATGCGGTAATCAAGAAACTCTCAGATGAGCGCGAGCATCTCGTGTTTATCCTCTGGGGGAACTACGCACGTGGAAAGAAATCACTCATCGATACCAGCAAACACCTCGTCATTGAATCTCCGCACCCGTCCCCATTTTCCGCGTATAACGGCTTTTTCGGGAGCAAACCCTTCAGCAAGGCAAACGCCTATCTAACAGAGAGCGGCCAAACCCCGATAGATTGGCAGTAATCGATTGCTATACTCTCTCCATGGGAATAGAACAGCCGTTTCGCAAGGTGCACGTTGTAGAAGAGGGTCAGGAACGAACTCTCGCTCCTGAGGAAATCGAGGATGCAGAGAAGGGTCTAACCGACCCAGAAACGATTCTTGAACGAATTACACGCAAAGGAGCAATCGACGCGGCTGTCGATCGTGGCATTGCTGGGCTGCCGAATGATCGCAACGGTCTTGAACGTATGGCGACGGAACTAAAGCAGGAACTGGGACAGCATGGATTCCTCGCCGGCAATCCAGAGCTCATACAGGAAGTCGCGCTTCAAGCGGTACGCGAGCGGACACTCGCGCGCAATTCGCAGTACGCAGAGGCAAAAAGGAACATGGACTCGCTCGATGATCCAAACGCAGCGAAGCCGCTCAATCCGGAACCATATCGCCAACAGTGGCAGGCGACCATTAGTGCTGCCGAGGAGCAGGCAGACCTATATGCGCAGATGGCGCGAGAGTATATCGAACGAAACTAAATAAAAGGTGGCTGGCACCTTTTTGGGGAGTCGGAGTCGCGCAAAGGCGGCGCTTTGATATGCGGGAGGGCGGCTGGTATCTTTGAAGGATATGGCTCGTACGGCAGTGAAGAAGACGGTGAAGAAATCGCCGAACAAAAAAGCCCCGCAGAGCGGCGCATCGTTCGTACGAGAAGTCGGTGGGGTGCGCGAGTATTGCCTTGATAAAAACGGCCTGCGAATTCTCCTCGCATCGGACCGTTCAGTACCGGTCGTCGGCTTCATGGTTACCTACCATGTCGGTTCGCGTAATGAAGCAATTGGGTACACAGGTGCAACACACTTGCTTGAGCACCTGATGTTCAAGAAGTCGAAGAATTTCAAGAATCCGAAGGATTTTCTTGAAGCCAAGGGTGCCTACATCAACGCGACGACGTGGTTTGATCGCACGAATTATTTCGAGGTGATGCCTTCGCATTTGTTGCCGCAGGCAGTGGCGTGGGAGGCAGACCGCATGCGCACCGCCATCATGACGGAGAAGGACCGGTCAGATGAGATGCCTATCGTACGCAATGAGTTTGAGCGTGGAGAGAATTTGCCTATCGAGGCGCTCGATAAGCAGATATGGGCGCTCGCATACCAGGCGCATCCGTACCATCACTCCACTATTGGTTGGAAGAGCGACATTGAAGGTGTCTCCATCGAGCGACTCAATCAGTTCTATAACGAGTTCTACTGGCCGGATAACGCGACGGTGACGGTCGTGGGTGATTTCAATGAGGGAGAGGCGTTGACGCTCATTGCAAAGGAATTCAGTACGCATTCAAAAAATCCTGCGGGGTATCCGCAGATGTATACGGAGGAACCGCCACAGGAAGGTGAGCGCCGTGTCAAAGTCCGTCGTGCGGGTAACGATATGGTCGGTATTGCGCACAAGATTCCGAATGCGCTCCATGCGGATATGCCAGCACTGCTTATGCTGTCGGCCATTCTTGATAATGGAAAGACGAGCCGACTCTATCGTGCACTCGTCGATAAGGCGCTTGCGACTGATGTGTCGGTCTATTGCTACGAACTCCATGACCCTGGTCTCTTCATGACCTACGCATCGCTCACGCCGAGTGTGAAGCATGAGGAGGTGGAGAAAATAATCCGGGCAGAGTACGCGAAGCTTATGAAGACGAACGTCACGACGGCCGAGCTGTCTCGTGCGCGTCGTCTTCTGCGTACTGCGCTCGCGCAACGACGCGATGGCCCGTATCAGTTCCTCTCAGTGATTAATGAGAGTATCGCTACCGGCGATTGGACGTACTTCTTTAAGGCTGGCGAAGCGATTATGAAGGTCACCGCTTCCGACATCCGTGCAGTCGCGCAGAAGTACTTCAAGGACGACCAGGCGACGATCGGGTATTTCCATAATTCTGCAAAATAGCATGGAACGCATGTCCGAAAGCATCATAGAGAAGAGTGTCGCCGGAGGGCGTCTATTCCTCGCGCGTACCGGAGTGAAGGATTTGGTCTATTTGGAGGGTAGCGTGCTCGGTGGCTGGAACATGCTCCCGCGCAGGAAGGGTGAAGTGTCGGTGCTCGCAGCAGAATTGTTTGATGCTGGCACGAAGAAGAAGGGGAAGGATGCAATACGCGAAGCGCTCGCGTCTCGTGGCGCTACGCTCTCATTCTCGTCAGGCGATGAGCGTACCTATTTCCGCGGTTCATGCCTTCCGGAAGATGTTTCCCACCTCCTTTCAGTGCTCGTTGAGTGTCTCGGCGAAGCAGCATTTCCAGCGAGCGAGGTGAAGTCTGCCATGGAGCGTATCCGCGGTGAACTCGTCGAGGAGAAGTCGGATACACGCGTGCAGGCAGGCATCGCCTTCTCGCGTCTCGTGTATGACCCGTCGCATGTGAACTATGACGAGACTACCGAGGAGCGCATTCGTGACCTCGCGAAGGTTGAGCGAGCTGACCTGATGTCATTCAAGAAGATGATTGGCCGTGGCGGACTCGTTATCGCGGTAGTAGGCGATATCGACACCGCAAAGGTCGCTCAGGCGGTTGAGACGGCTTTCGCACGGCTTCCTGCCGGAACACCGGAAGCCCCGGCAAAGGAGATGAATACAAAGCAGCCGGAAGTATTAACCCAGCATGTTTCAATTGCCGATAAGGCAAATGTGGACGTGTTCCTCGGAGCTGCCGTACCGCTCACCTATAACGACCCACTCTTCCTGCCGTTCATAGTTACGACCGAGATGCTCGGCGGTAGGGGATTCACCAGTCACCTCATGTCCACCATTCGTGAGCGTGATGGACTCACCTACGGCGTATACGCCCGCCCGTCCGGGTTTACGGGCGGCGGTGATGGCGCCTTCAAAGTCTGGGCGACGTTCTCGCCGGCACGCTACGACGAAAGCGTTGCTGCGCTCCGCCGCGAGATAGATATATTCTTTAAGGGCGGCATCACCAAGAAGAAACTAGAAGAGCGGAAAGAAGAAATGTCTGGGCTTTACGTGGTCGGGCTTTCGACCACGCGCGGGCTCGCGGCAGCACTCCATCAGATTGGTCGTCGCCATCGCGACCTCTCCTATATAGATGACTACATCACCCTTTTGAATGCGATTACGGTAAAGGATTTGCAGGATGCAGCAGACCTCATCCCACTTCAGAAGCTGTCTCTAGCAGCGGCGGGAACGTTTCCTAATACTTGACTTTTGCATTTAAATGGTGTATAAGTATAAATGAAAGGACAATCGGATTGATGAGTGCATCGTGCACTACCGATTGATTAGGAACATGTGGCCAGTTTTAGGGATGAGTTTTCTGAGTGGGCTTGTGGTGGGTGTCGCCACCTTCCAGCTTTCTCACAACGCCTGGGCAAGTCTGAGTGTGGGCTTGGCCACCATCTGCATCCTGCTGACCCTTCATGTTATGAAGGACGACTAGAGCCCGATGCAGGGCATGGGCACGGAAGCCTCCGAAATTGATCGGAGGCTTCATTATTTATATAAAGACGTGATATCGTCTCTAAATCATGACTGTCAGCGACGTACGCAAGCGATATCTCGAATTCTTCAAGGCCCGCGGCCACGTGATTATCCCGTCCGCGCCTATCGTGCCGGGTAATGACCCGACCACTCTCTTTACCTCCTCAGGCATGCAGCCGCTGATTCCGTACCTCCTCGGCAAGGATCACCCAGAGGGTAATCGCGTTACAGACTCACAGCTCTCCTTCCGTGCGGGCGACATCGAGGAAGTGGGTGATAACCGCCACACGACATTCTTCGAGATGCTTGGCAACTGGTCGCTCGGTGACTACTTCAAGAAGGAACAGCTTCCGTGGTTCTTCGAATTTCTTACGAGCGAGTCAGAAGGTCTCGGCCTCGATCCGTCGAAACTCTACGTGACCGTATTCGCAGGTGACGAGGGCGCTGGCATGGAGGCAGACATGGAGGCAGTCGAAATCTGGAAGGAACTCTTTAAATCAAAAGGAATCGATGCAGAGTTTGCGAATATCGGTAGCGAAGCACAGGGCTACGAGAAAGGAATGAACGGAAACGATCGCATCTTTGCTTACGAGTCGAAGAAGAACTGGTGGAGTCGCTCGGGCACGCCGGCGCAGATGCCGACAGGTGAGCCAGGCGGACCGGACAGCGAGGTGTTCTATGACTTCGGACTGCCGCACGACACGAAGTGGGGAGCGAACTGCCACCCGAACTGCGATTGCGGACGCTTTGTCGAGATTGGTAACTCCGTCTTCATGCAGTTCGTGAAAAACGAGGATGGCACCTTCTCCAATCTGCCGAAACAGAACGTGGACTTCGGTGGCGGACTCGAGCGTCTCACGATGGCGACCATCGGTAGTCCGGATGCGTTCTATATAGACGTCTTTGACGCTGCACGCGGCGTACTCGAAGCACGTACCGGCAAGAAGTATGGCGAAGATGAGGCAACTACCAAGGCAATGCGCATCATCCTCGACCATATGCGCGCAGCGTCATTCATGCTCGCGGAAGACATCATTCCTTCGAATACGGAGGCAGGGTATGTCCTGCGTCGCCTCATTCGCCGTGCCATTCGCGAAGCAGACCGCCTCGGTATCAAGGATGCGGTGCTTCCGGACATCGCACGCGGGTACGGCGAGATGTACAAAGACCAGTATCCGCATGTACTTGAGCACGCAGATAAGATTCGCGATGAACTCGCAAAGGAGGAGGAGCAATTCAGAAAGACACTCGAGAAGGGACTTCGCGAATTCGATAAGTTCCAGAAGGCTGGCCGCATGTCAGGGGAGGAAGCATTCATTCTCTTTACCACCTACGGCTTCCCGTTTGAGCTCACGGCTGAGCGTGCAGGAGAGTTGGGTATTTCAATAGACGAGCAGGACTTCCTCGATGCTATGAAGAAGCATCAGGACGAGAGCCGTGCAGGTGCGGCACAGAAATTCGCAGGAGGTCTCGCGGACCACAGCGAGCAGACCGTCCGCTACCACACGACGCACCATATTCTGCTTGCAGCGTTGCAGAAAGTTCTCGGCACTGAAGTGAAGCAGCGCGGCTCGAATATTACGAGCGAACGCCTGCGCATCGATTTCAATGCTCCGGGCAAAATGACTCCTGAGCAGAAAGAAGAAGTGGAAAATATCGTAAACGAAGTCGTGTATCAGGATTTGCCGGTAACACGGACGGTCATGCCGCGCGAGGAGGCGGAGAAGTTGGGTGCGCAGATGGAATTCGGCGTGAAGTATCCGGATATGGTGTCGGTCTACTCAGTCGGTCCTGCTCATGCGACCGAAGATGCTCCTGATATTCCAAATGCATTCTCGCTCGAATTCTGTGGTGGTCCTCATGTGACCAATACCTCCCAGATTCACGAGGGAGGGAAGCGATTCAAAATCCAGAAAGAGGAAGCGGTCGCAGCCGGCATCCGGCGCATCAAAGCAGTGCTTGAATAAGCAAAAGGGCCGGATGGTATCCGACCCTTTACCCGTCCGCCCCGTTTTGTGCGGCTACCTTCCAGTGACCTTGAACAGGCCATAGAACGTGTAGTCCGGAAGCAGTTCCTCCAGGGCGTTAAGAGTCTTCTGCTCGTGCTCGTTGTACCGCTTGAGAACGGTCCACATACCCTCCACACTTTCGTAGACGGCGTCGAACTCCTGGCCCACCGCCGGAGCGATGGCGGAATCGATGGCGACCAGGCGGATGACAGGGCCCTTTTGGGCGAGCAGATGAACAATGTGTGCGGCCATGAACATTTCCTTCCAAGAAAATTGCTGACGTGAGCATGACATATTTAGCCAATGTGTCAAACAGATTCGGGCCCCGCATTGCGGGGCCCGTTTCGTCGTTGTCAGAAGCCGGCGGCTGTTAGCCGTGGAGCAGAGCGAGGGTGCTGCCGAGGCCATGGATGACGGCTGGGCTGCTGCCCTTGTGCCTCACGCACCGGGATTCACCCGGCTCGGTCGCCTCGCAGCAGCGGGTGCCGGTCCTCGGATTCGAGTGGCGGCAGCCGAGTGCAAACATGCGGATGGCGATTTCGCTGTTCTCCTTCTTTTCTGCCGCGCGCTGTTCGACGATTTTGACGCGCGCGCCGATGCTCTGACGATTGCCTGGAAATGGCATGTACATACTTCCCCTTGGTTGCAGTCCAGCCCAGAGAGTACACAATTCCTGCAAAATAAGAAAGCGAAACGGTATACTAGAGGTAATGGCATTGTTCGGTAAGGGAAGCGAGACTGTCGCAGTTCTCGATATTCGTTCGTCGTCTATCGGCGCCGGTTTCGTGGTGTGTCCGAAAGACGGCGCACCGACGCTCGCGTACGTCACGCGCACTCCTATAGACCCACATGCAACTGAGCCCATTGCAGAAGCATTCCCGCGGACGCTCGAGCGCACACTCCATACACTCGTCACCGAAGGCGCACCCGTACTCCGTAAAATTGCCGGAAACGCTAAGACTGACCGCGTTCTGGTCACTATCACCGCGCCCTGGCAGTATTCAGTGGTCTATAGCAAGACCATAGAGAAGGAAAAGCCGTTCATATTCAGCAAGGAAGTGCTGCACGAGACGGAAAAGGAGGCTCCAAAGGGGGTAGAAGGCTATACGCAGGTAAGTGAGATGATTATTGCGACCCTCCTGAACGGATACGAGGTACAGAATCCATTCGGGAAGAAGGCCAGTCGTGCTGAACTCATCATGCTCTCGTCGAGCGTGGAGGACGCCACGCGCGAAATCGTCGAGAAAGCGGTCCGGAAGTCACTGCATCAGCACCACATCTCCTGGAATGCCTTCATGCCTGAGGCATATCTCGTCTTCCGCAATCTGTATCCGCATCAGAGAGACTTCCTCATCATGGATGTCGGAAACGAAGCGACGGACGTTCTTCTCGTGAAGCATGGCCTCCTTATCTCCGCGACCTGCATGCCGCATGGCGTTGGAGAAATTACGCGCGCAGCGCGCGGCGGGGGTGTGTCGTCTGCATCCGTGCCTACGCTGCGTCCAGAAGGTCCCGCAGTCGACATGAGTCGTGGCGGCAATTTTGCCGAGCATATGGATGCGACGGAGACCGCGTGGCTCACAGAAATGAGCTCATCGCTCGGCTCGCTCGCAAAGCAGGAACCACTCCCGCGCACGGTGTTCCTCATGGCAGAGGACAATGTCAGGGACTTCCTAAAGCATCTGGTGGACGCTCCGCAGCTCCGCAGCCTCTGGCTTTCTGATGAGGCGCTCTCAATCCTGCCAATTCTACCGGGTCAGTTCGCGACCTTCCTCGCGGAAGGCAGTGCGAGCCCCGGAGACTCCGCGCTGGCGATACTCGCCCTTGCAGCCAAATCTCATCCGTAGGGCTGGTATACTGTCTTCATATTAGTTCCGTCATTATTCGCTGGCTGAATATCTATGCATCGCGACCTTAACGACATCATTCCGCCCTCACGCCGCAAGGCTATGGACATGGGACCGGCTCAGTCGGCGGCTCCGTCCGGCCCCACCATGGACATGCGTCCTGCTGCTCCCGCGCCGATGCGCGAGTCTGCACCACTCGAGCCTATGCAGGCGGCTGCACCGATGCCGAAGATGCCGAGAAGGAAGCGCTTCTCATTCGGTGGTGGTCGTGGATTCCCGATCGGCACTGCCCTTATCGCGGTCCTCGTTATAGTCGCCTGCGGTGTGGTCCTCTACGCCTTCCAGGGCGCAAAGGTCACTATCACGCCAGTTATGAACTCGGCGACCGTGGCAACTGACCTGACGGCCACGCTCGGCACTGGCGATTTGCCGTTCCAGCTCGTTACAGTTGAGAAAACTGCGAGCGCAAACGTCCCGGCTGAGAGCACAGTCACTGCGTCAGACCCAGCATCCGGGAAGATAACCATTACGAACCGCCAGACGAAGGCTCAGGGCCTCATCAAGAACACCCGCTTCCAGACGGCTGACGGGCTGGTATTCCGTGTGCGCGACACCGTCTCCATTCCGGCCGGCGGCAGCATCACCACTACCGTCTATGCGGACGAAGCAGGCGATAAGTACAATATTGGCCCTACGTCGTTCACAGTGCCGGGCCTGAAGGGTTCTGCAGCATTTGATCAGGTGACGGCCAAGTCTGATGCCCCTATGACTGGCGGATTCTCCGGTACGCGCCCGTCAGTCGCTCAGGCGACCAAGGACAAACAGTATGCCGACATGCAGGGCAAGCTTTCCGCTGAACTCGCAAAGGAGCTCGCGACAAAGGTGCCGGAGGGCTACATCATGCTTCCGGGCTCGTCATTCACGACCTTCACCCCGGGCACGGATGCTGCGGGTGCGTCAGGCACTGTGGCGCTCTCCGAGACTGGCAAGGTTATCGCAGTCGTATTCCCAGCAGAGGCGCTCGCGCGTAACATCGCATTCAAGTCGGTCGGTACCTATGGTGGCCAGCCCGTGACGCTCAAGTCGGTCGAGGGCCTTACGGTGAAGCCGGTTCAGCCGACCATCGCTCCAGACGCGACGGAATTTGCCTTTAATCTGTCAGGCTCCACGACCATCGTCTGGATAGTGGATTCCGGGAAGATTTCCTCAGCAGTCGCCGGGAAAGACCGTAATTCCGCCAAAATTGCCCTTGAATCCTTCCCAGAGGTGGGTAAGGCGACCCTCGTCCTGCGCCCGTTCTGGGCCCAGCATTTCCCTGGGGACCCAGCAAAAATCAAGGTCAGCGTGACCGACCAGCCGGCAGGGAAATAGCCTGCTTGCGGGTTTTTAGTCAGTGATATACTATAGACAAGCTTCACATGGAGGATAAGGCAAACGATGCGGTAACAGGCACCGTAGAAGAGGTGCTTCCCAATTCGTTGTTTCGCGTTCGAATGCCGACTGGGGAGTTGATACTCAGCTACCTAGCCGGAAAAATGCGCTTGCACCGCATCCGTGTATTGGTAGGGGACACAGTTGAACTGGTCCTCGATCCATACGGCGGACGTGCTCGCATCGTTCGACGCCTATCCTAAGTGTAAGCAATTTACCTAAATGAAAGTCCGCGCATCAATCAAGAAGCAGCAGCCAGGCGACATTATTGTCCGCCGACGCGGCCGTCTCTACCGCATCAACAAGCGCAATCCGCGCCGCAAAGCGCGTCAGGGCTAATCACGTGCTCATCACCTAACACTATTTAAGTACAACATGCGTATCGCCGGAGTAACACTTCCCGATGACAAGCAGCTCGTATTCGCGCTGCCTCTTATCTATGGCATCGGCTTTACTCGCGCGAAGCAGATTCTCGCAGAAGCAAAGGTGAAGGAGACCACCAAGGGCAAGGACCTCACGGCAGACGAGGAGCAGAAAATCCGCACGCTTGCAGAGGCATACACCATCGAGGGTGAGCTCAAGCGCGAAGTCGGTAACAACATCAAGCGCCTGAAGGACATCCGTTCGCTTCGTGGCATGCGCCATGAGCGCCGCCTCCCGGTCCGCAATCAGCGCACCAAGACCAATTCCCGCACCGTCCGTGGTAACACGCGTAAGACGATGGGCTCTGGTCGCCGCACACTCGAGAAGACATAATTCTGCACTGCTTTTAACTACCTATGGGAAAGAAACGAATCATCAAGAAGAGCGGGCGCGGCATGGACCAGGGACGCAAGGAGCGTGCCCTCGGCAAGGCCGTCAAGAAGCGCCTCGAGCGCGGCGTACTCCACGTGGAGGCTACGTTCAACAACACCAAGGCCGTTCTCACGGACGAGAAGGGAAATGCTGTCATGGCATCCTCTGCAGGCGCACTCGGTTTCTCCGGCGCTCGCAAGTCCACTCCGTATGCTGCCGCTAAGGTCGGCGAGCTTCTCGGCGATCGCGCTCTCGCTATCGGCGTAAAGGAGGCATCCGTTATCATCCGCGGCGTCGGTGCCGGCCGCGAGTCTGCACTTCGCGCATTCGCAGGCAAGGGCATCGCTATCCGCGCTATCAAGGACGCGACCCCGGTTCCGCACAACGGACCGCGCGCCCCTAAGCCTCGTCGCGTCTAATCTTCTGTATGAAACTCGGACCTAAATACAAACTCGCCAAGCGCCTCGGAGCAACCATCTTCGAGAAGACGATGAGCCAGAAGTTCGCTGTCTCAGCGGAGCGTGCTGCCATGAATAAGAAGAGCGGCCGCCGCAGCAACCAGACTGAGTTCGGCAAGCAGCTCCTCGAAAAGCAGAAGGTACGCGTTACCTACGGTCTTTCTGAGAAGCAGTTCTACGGCTATGTCGAGAACGCCATGGGTGCTCACGGTGTGAATCCGTCTGAAGTCCTCCATCGTCAGCTCGAGATGCGCCTCGACAATATCGTCTACCGCCTCGGCCTCGCGCCTACTCGCCGTGCTGCTCGCCAGATGGTCTCCCACGGCCACATCACCGTGAACGGCAAGAAGTCCACGATTCCTTCTCAGGCAATCAAGATTGGTGATCGCATCGCAGTACGCGAGGGTTCTAAGAACCGCGCATACTTCGATAACTTCAGCGAGAAGTTCATGGAGCGTCCGCTTCCGTCGTGGCTCACCTGGAATCCGAAGGAGATGACCGGTGGCATGATTGAGCTCCCGACTCCGGAGTCGGCAGATGTCGCTGGCGACTACCCGATGGTGCTCTCGTTCTACAGCCGCTAGTCGCATTGGGGTTCCGTATGGAGGATGCGAGCAATCGTGTCCTCCATACGGAGCCTCACGCGCCGAATTTTTACTAAACGATAAAGACGATTGAGTTATGGAATATCACATCACACTACCCAGCAAGCCTCGCGTTGTATCTGAAGAAGGTCTTCAGGGCGTTTACGAGATAGATTCGCTCTATCCGGGCTACGGCCACACCCTCGGCAACTCGCTTCGCCGCATTATCCTTTCCTCGCTTTCTGGCGCGGCTATTACTTCGGTGAAAATCGAGGGTATTCAGCACGAGTTCGCTACCATCGAGGGCGTCCATGAGTCCGTCATGGAGATTCTCCTCAACCTGAAGCGCGTGCACTTCGCCCTCCAGGGCGATGAGCCGCAGGTTATCCGCCTCACGGTGAAGGGTCCGAAGGTGGTTACTGCAGCTGACCTCACCCTCCCGAGCCAGGTTTCCATTACGAACCCGGACCAGCACATCTGCGATGTGTCCGGCAAGATTACGCTCGAACTCGAGGCAACCATCGAGCGCGGTCTCGGCTACGTGCCGCGCGAGGTACTCACGAAGGAGAAGGTAGACATCGGCACGATTGCGCTTGATGCGACCTTTACCCCGATTCGCCGCGTGAACTACGAAGTAGAGAACATGCGCGTTGGAGACCGCACAGACTTCAACCGCCTGCGCATCCTCATCGAGACCAACGGCACCCTCACCTCACGTGAGGCGCTCGAGAAGTCGATTGAGATTATGATTCACCAGCTCAAGGCCATTGTCGGCTTCCAGGAGGAGGCAGAGCAGTCGTCTTCGTCTGCTGGTTCCGCGAGCGACATGATGGGCATGCCGGCTGCAAAGGATGCGTCCAAGATGAAAATCGACGACCTCGGCCTTTCCGCACGCATCGCATCGGCACTTACCGAGGGCGGCATTAAGACCGTCGCTGGCCTCTCCAAGAAGACCGCAAGCGCCCTCAAGGAGCTTGATGGCGTCGGAGACAAGGCTATCGAGGAAATCGAGGAGGCTCTTGCCAAGCTCGGTCACGTCTTGAAGGGCGAATAAGCTGGAAAATTGAGGAAATAAGCGACTCGTGATAGGGTACTGACACAAAAGATATGCGACATAGCCACAAAGGACGAAGCTTCAATCGCTCGCACGACCAGCGCGAGGCTCTTTTCCGTGGCCTTGTGAAGTCCCTCGTGATTCACGAGCGCATCTCCACCACCGAGGCAAAGGCCAAGGAACTCCGCCCAATCATCGAGAAGCTTGTCACGGCAGCTCGTAAGGACACGGTAGCGGCTCGCCGCCTCGTCGCAGCACGCGTCGGTAACGACGATGAGATTGTGAAGAAGCTCTTCTCGTCTATCGCTCCTCGCTACGCAGAGCGCCCAGGCGGATACACCCGCATCACCAAGCGAGCTCCGGATGCGACTACTGCACGCCGCAACGCGTATATTTCCTTCGTATAAACCGGTATGGCTGAAACTCCAAAAAAGACGAATAAGGGCGGATACGTGCAGTCGGGTGACCGCAAGCTCTTCACTATCGACGCCGCAGACAAGTCGCTCGGCCGCGTGGCAAGCGAAGCGGCTTCTATCTTGCTCGGCAAGAAGTCCGTTACCTACGTCCAGAACGAGGTGCTTCCTATCGAGGTCCGCGTCGAGAACGTGAGCAAGCTGAAGATGGGCGAAAAGCGCATCGCAAACAAGAACTATGTCCGCTACACCGGCTACCCGGGCGGTCTCATCACCACCTCCATGCAGATGATGATTGAGAAGAAGGGCATTGAGGAAGTCTTCCGCAAGACGGTGGATGGCATGATTCCCCGCAACAAGCTTCGCAAGGAACGCATGAAGCGCCTCACGGTAGTCGCATAATAATTACTATGGCTGATATCCGATACACCACTGCAGTAGGTCGCCGCAAGACCGCAAGCGCACGCGTAAAGCTTACGCCCGCGGACAAGAACACCGTCACGGTCAACGGCAAGCCTGCTCGCGAGTACTTCGCGACTGCAGAGCGCGACTCCATCACCATGGATGCCTTCAAGGCGCTCGAGACCAAGCAGAACTACACCGTAGAGGCTCGAGTACAGGGTGGCGGCAAGTCCGCACAGGCAGAGGCAGTCCGCCACGCCATCTCTCGCGCACTTCTTTCAGTAGATGCAGAGGGCCCAACTGCCCGCGGCGCACTCAAGTCAGCAGGCTACCTGAAGCGCGACCCACGTGCTGTGGAGCGCAAGAAGCCGGGTCTCCTGAAGGCCCGCAAGCGACCATCCTGGTCGAAGCGTTAGAGCACTTTACAAAACGCCCGAAAGGGCGTTTTGTACTTAATATGATGAGCGCGTTCCAAAGCTTCTTTGCATTTGTAAGACAGGGTAAATCAACTTTCGAGTCGATATTTACTCTGTTGACATGCGTGGGCATCCTCAGTTTTGCCCTTGGATTTGTCGTGTGGAGTATTTATCTACAAAGTCTTGGATTCCTTACAAAGGATCTTTTCCAACCAGTGTTTATTTATAGTGGCCTTGCTTTCGCTATTGTTTATACGGCTTGTGCAGCTACGTGGAGCAAACTGCTTAAGAAGCCACATCCAAAAGCCGCAACCATATGTAGTCTGTTACTTCTTTTTCTGTACTCATTATTGTTGTTTCCATTCATTCCTGGTGCTTTCGGAGGTGGAGCGCCTCGAGCATTTGCCATTGTTGGAACACCCGCGCAAATAGAATATTTGAACAATTTTGCCATCAAATCCGCAAGTCCAATCCAAACCGAACAGTTATGTGTGGCCTATGAGGATGAAAAGCAGATAGTGCTAGTTCTAAATGATAGAATTCTCTCCTTGAACAAAGAGGAATATGGCGACTTCGTTTCTTTACCGTCAGTCGAGTGGAACATGTTTAAATTTGGATGCTCACTCAATGTAATAACTAATACGATGGCGCTCCGTAGCGTAAATGGAAGCAACTCTCTTTTTTGTAAGAGTCCTTCATAAAACACGTCGTATACTGTAACGATATGACTATTTGGAAACGCTATGCAGTTGTCGCGCTCGCGGCAGTAGTCGCCACGGGGGCGGCTTATGGGTATTACACGTACACGTTCTCGCAATCCTCTAATTCCGATACGGCGCAGGTGCGCATCACGGTAGCGGGTCTCGGCGACCAACTCCAGAAGGTGCCGCTCATCGCTCCTCCTAACATTGTCGCGTTTGCGATGGACCAGTACTACGCGCTCTATGTGCATCCGGACCTCCTGAATAAGTGGAAGGCGAATCCGTCTGAGGCGCCTGGACGACAGGTATCGAGTCCGTGGCCGGACCGCATCGACGTCACCCAGGTGACGAAAGGGAAGAATGGCACGTATGTGGCAACTGCGAACATAGTAGAAATGGCCAATGGCGCAAACGGACAGGAAGTCGTTGGCACCGTGCCGGTGAAATTCACCCTCTCGAAGGGACTCGATGGCTGGCAGATAACTGCATACGAAAAACTTTAGTCGTAATTGACCAAAGCCTGAAATCGTGCGATTGTGCAGAAGAACCGATTCTTTTCGTTCTCATCTCTGCACAAGGACTACTCGATGGGCGATCCGCTCTACACACCTGAAACCGAGCGGCATCTGCTGCTCTATCTCGAACGTTTCGACCTTGCGCGTGCGTCGCCGGCTGTCCGCAAGGCCATCATGCGGCGCATCAAGACCGTGCACGTCGAGGTTGTCCTCTTCCAGGGAGGCCAATCGAACATGCATGTCCTCCTGCTGAACGCAGCGGCGGTCGGCGAGCAGCCGGTCTGGCAATTGCCGGAGCGCATCATCCTCGCGGATGAGACGCCCAAGGACGCGGTTAACGCGCTCCTTTCGGACCTCGGCATCTTCGACAGCGTCACGCCGGCTCGCGCCTGCAACGCTGCTGATGTGAGTCGCGAAGCGTCGCCTGACGCACCGTCGGTGGCGCTGCCGTACATCTGCTTCACGGCGGGAAAGTTCGAGGGTCCGGGTACGTTCTACCCGGTCACTGACCTTCCTGCGAGTATGCGGGGTGAACAGATGCACCGCATCAAAGAAATCGTGGAGGACATGGCGGCTTAGCCGACCTGCACCGCGCAACAGACCCATGGGCCCCGCTTCGGCGGGGCCCAGATTCGTTCCATTGACACCTCAAAATGATGTGTTAATGTCCGCTCGGGTCGAGTTCTTGATCAGTTAGAAGCAATGGCACACATGGAGGCCTGCAAGTACGCAGGCGCTTAGCAGCAAGCATTGGAGCTTGTATGCACTGTCCTAGGCACATCGCCTGAGACACACGAAGCAAACGCCATGGCTGATCGCAAGATTAAGCGTGTAAAGGGGAGGCTCGTGATCTACTCGTGGACCGAAGGGTTCCGGGTATGTCCGATTCCGACGCTCAAGACCGAGGAAGACTGGATGCGGCACATGCTGTATCTGGAAAACCACGGTCGAGCCGAAGAGGCCGACCTGCTCCTCCAGCGTTACTGCGGATGAGCCCACGCGACCGAGTGCTGCCTGAACTAAATGGCACCGGACGACCCACACACGCTTGGAAAAGAAGGCATACCAAGCAAGAAGACCGAAAACGCAGCCGCGCCAGTAGGTCTTTTCCTTTTTACATAACTTTGACGCGCCTCAAGCATTCAGGCATATTCTCTATATATGCAGGACGACGAACTCACTATTGAAGCCGACGGTTCTGAGGAGCTCGGTGCCGAGGGCAAGGGTGTGAAGGACAAGCTCGGCAAAATGAAAGAAGACCTCGAGCGCGCGCGTAAAGAAAAGCAGGAGTACCTCGATGGCTGGCAGCGCGCAAAGGCAGACTATGTAAACGCGCTTAAGCGCTTCGATGAGGAAAAGGGCGCCGCCGTCGGTATGGGTGTCGTCCGCTCCGCTCGCGCATTCTTACCAGCGATGGACTCGCTGGCTCGCGCAGAAGCTGCGGGAGAAATTCCTGAGGCATTCGCGGGCATTGCGCGACAGCTCCACGAGGGTGCGAAGAGTCTTGGGCTTGAGCAATTCGGTACGACGGGTGAACAGTTTGACCCGACGATGCATGAGGCACTGGGACAGGACCCAGTGTCCTCAGCACGTGAGGACGATACGGTAACCGCGGTACTCGAGCATGGCTGGCGCGCCGGTGGCGTCGTGGTTCGGCCAGCTAAAGTCCGCGTTGGACACTTCGAGGGCTAGAACTTGAAGCCTTCATTCAACAGGCGTAAAATAAGAGACAACAGGGCACATTTGGGCAGCCCGATTACTAACCGCTAAGAAGCATTTGATATGGCAAAGATACTTGGTATCGATTTGGGCACGACTAATTCCGCCATGGCAATCATGGAGGGTGGTGAGCCACGCGTTCTCGAGAATGCTGAGGGTCAGCGCACTACTCCATCCATTGTTGCTATCGCGAAGAACGGCGAGCGTCTTGTCGGCACACTCGCGAAGCGTCAGGCCGTAACGAATCCGAAGAACACCATCTACGGCATCAAGCGCTTCATGGGCCATCGCTTCGGCGATGACGTCGTTACGAAGGACAAGGACATTGTCCCGTACGAGATAAAGGCAGGAGCTGATGGTGGCGTGCAGGTGCACTTGGGTGATAAGGACTATCGTCCTGAGGAAGTGTCCGCAATGATTCTCGGCAAGCTGAAGGCCGACGCGGAAGCAAAGCTCGGTGAGAAAATCACCGAAGCAGTCATTACGGTACCGGCATACTTTGACGATGCGCAGCGCGCAGCGACCAAGGCAGCAGGTGAGGTCGCTGGCCTCAATGTGAAGCGCATCATCAACGAGCCGACGGCCGCAGCGCTCGCATACGGATTCAATAAGAAGAAGGATGAGAAAATCGCCGTCTACGACTTCGGGGGCGGTACCTTCGACGTCTCGATTCTTGAAGTGGGCGACGACGTCATTGAAGTGAAATCCACTGACGGTGACAGCCACATGGGTGGTCGCGACATCGACCAGAAAATTGTCCGGTGGATTGCAGATGAGTTCAAGAAAGAGTCTGGACTCGATATTGCAAAGGACCCACTCGCGCTTCAGCGCATGGATGAGGCGGCAGAAAAGGCAAAGCACGAGCTTTCGTCCGCAAGCGAGACCGAGGTGAACATTCCGTTCATCACGGTTGGTCAGGACGGTACGCCGCAGCATCTTCTGATTAAGCTCAGCCGCGCGACGCTCGAGAGCCTCGCAGGCGAATACATCGACCGCTCGATGGAAATCACCAAGCGCGCGCTCGAGGCCGCTGGCATGAAGCCGGGTGATATCAATGAAATCGTCATGGTGGGCGGTCAGACGCGCATGCCGCTCATTCAGCAGCGCGTGAAGGAACTTTTCGGCAAGGAGCCGCACATGGGTGTGAATCCGGACGAAGTGGTCGCTATCGGTGCCGCTATCCAGGCCGGCATCCTCCAAGGTGATGTGAAGGACATTCTCCTCGTCGACGTGATTCCTCTTTCTCTTTCTATCGAGACCATGGGAGGTGTCGCCACCAAGCTCATCGAGCGTAACACTGCCATTCCTACCTCGCGCTCGCAGACGTTCTCGACTGCAAGCGATAACCAGACGAGCGTGGAAATCCACGTCACGCAGGGAGAGCGCGCGATGTCTGCCGACAACAAGTCGCTCGGCAACTTCATGCTCGATGGCATCCCGCCAGCACCGCGTGGCATGCCGCAGGTTGAGGTGACCTTCGACGTGGACTCTAACGGCATCCTCACCGTGAAGGCAAAGGAGAAGACGACCGGAAAGGAGCAGAGCATTCGCATCGAGGGCTCGACCGGACTCTCGCAGGCTGACATCGACAAGATGAAGGCAGATGCTGAGGCGCATGCATCCGACGACGCAAAGCGTAAAGATATCGTCGAAGCGAAGAACATCGCTGAGCAGCTTATCTACACCGCAGAGAAGGCAGTCAAGGATGCGGGCGACAAGGTCGCTGATGACGTGAAGACCGAGGTGAACGAGAAGGTCGCAACGCTTCGTACTGCACATGAAGGCGAAGACCTCGATGCTATCAAGTCGGCATCTGATGCGCTTGGTGCATCGCTCAGCAAGATTGGCGAGGCGATGATGAAGGACCAGCAGGCACAGGGAGCAGCGCCTGACGCCGGTGCTCAGCCAGAAGGAGGCGCAACGGACGCGGAATTCACGGAGAAACCGCCGGAAGAGCCGAAGGCAGGGTAACTACAAAAGCGACCTGGGAAACCAGGTCGCTTTTGCTTTCTGCTGTGCTATAACACGGGCAGGAGGGCACAAGCCATGAACATTTTGCCTCTGTTGGCCCTCATTGGGCTCATCACCGTCGCGCTTGCGGTGCCTCGCATCTTGAATGCGCGTATCAACCAGACTGCATTCTTCATCCAGACGGCCGTCGGCTACACCGGCAGCAGCTGGTGGAGCGAGCCTCGCATCCGTGGGGTTCTCTGGAACTGTGGGCACCGTGTATCGCTCGGTCGCGTGCACAGCGCCCTTGAGGGACTTCGTCGTCTCGGACGTGCAGAGTCCCAATATTCCGACGAAAGCCACAGCGCGCTCGAGTGGAGAATTTCGCCTGATGCGCCGCGAATGCCGCCCAAGAAGCGTCGTCGCGTTTTCATCCCGCCGATTTTTGTCCCGGCATAACCCTGAAAGGAACTCGCTATGAGCGATGACATCGAACCAGACCCGGTTCCCGACGTCGTCGTCGGCGAACCGCTCTACTTCGAGGACCCGCCCGCCCGCAAGGAGGATACGGGACTTCTCGAAAGCATGAAGCGCAAGTACCAGTCGAACGGGCCGTTCTTTGTTGAGACCATCGAGCTGGTCGAGGGACAATCCCGCAGACATTGCCAGACTCCGTTCATGCTGACACTTCTGCATGCGGACGGACGCGTGCTCATGGGCGCAACCATGAGCCAAGAGGGTGAGAAACCCGCAAAGCTGAACCGCTCATGGTTCCGTAAGAAAAGGGAGGACGACCAATGAGGCAGCTCGATGAGGATGTGTGGGAGGTCATCCGCGCCAAGGATGGCACCATCTCACAGCAGGACGTGTGCAAGGAGGTCCGGAAAATCCGGCATCGTCGGCAGAACCTCTCGTTCTGGGGCATCTGGTTTCCGAGGACGCTCTTTGAGATTCGTGCACCGACTCTCGACGAGGTGAACGAGGCGACTCGTCGCCTGCAAAAGCAGCACCCCGACCTGAAGCGGCATCGCCGCGGCGCCCGTGGGACCATCGCTGGCTACGAACACACCGCCTGAACAACAATCGCCGACCTGTTCGGCCTGCCGCCCGGAGAATATCCGGGCGGCGTCTCTTTTGATACAAAAAATCGCTTGGGGTATACTGACCACCTCATGGCTAAGAACTACTACGAAACGCTCGGAGTCGAAAAGAAAGCGACTCAGGACGACATAAAGAAGGCGTTCCGCAAACTCGCCCAGAAGCACCACCCGGACAAAGGTGGCGATGAGGCGCGCTTCAAGGAAATCACGGAGGCCTACTCCGTGCTTTCCGACGAGAAGAAGCGTCGTGAGTACGACTCCTACGGCCAGACATTCAATGGGGGAGGAGGTGGTCCTGCTGGCGGGTTCGGATTCGATCCTTCACAGTTCAGTGGATTCAATAACGGCGGAGTGGAGTTCGACTTCGGTGATATCTTCGAAGGCTTCGGCGACATCTTTGGCGGCTCCCGCGGAACGCGTATGAAGCGAGGGCGTGATATCTCCGTAGACATCGAGGTGACGTTCAAGGAATCCATATTGGGCGGTAAGCGTTCTATCCTGATTAGCAAGGTAGACAAGTGCGAAGTCTGTACGGGCACCGGTGCGAAGCCGAACACCGAGCTCGAGACTTGCAAGACCTGTAATGGTGCCGGCCGCATCCACGAGACGCGTCAGACCATCATGGGCGCGATACAGATGCAGACGGTCTGTCCTGCCTGCGAAGGCTCCGGCAAGGTACCGAAGGAAGTCTGTGAGAACTGCAAAGGTCATGGAGTCCTTAAACGCGAAGTCGAGCTCAATATCGACATTCCGCGCGGAATCGATGGCGGCGAGATGATTCGCATGCCAGGAATGGGAGAGGCGGTAAAGGGCGGCGTCTCGGGCGACCTCTATGTAAAGGTGCACGTGAAGCCGCATGCCGTGTTCCGAAAGGAAGGCGCGCATCTCACTATGGATCTTCCGGTGAAGCTTACCGATGCGCTTCTCGGCACCTCCGTATCGGTCACGACTATTGATGACAAGGTACTTGAAGTGAAGGTTCCACCCATGTCAAAGACTGAAGAGATTCTGCGCATACGCGGCAAGGGAGTGCACTACGAGCACGGTACAGGAGACCTGCTCATCCGTGTTACGACAACACTGCCGAAGAAACTTTCCGGCAAAGCAAAAAAAGCAATTGAAGACCTGAAATCTGAGGGATTATAAAAATCCAAACACGTGCGCGTGCTAACATAAATACTTTATGGCCATGTCGGCTCCCAAAAAGAAGGGGGCGAGTTTTCGCTCCGTAATGACGGTGTATACAAAAGCACTCAGGAAGCACCTGGGGCTTGTTGCCATTGTCGTTCTCGCAAGTATCGGCCTGCAGCTCACCCAACTTGCAGCACCGCTCTTCCTGCGTCAGCTCTTCAACACGATTGCGCAGGCAACTCCCTCACCTGAAATCGTCTCGGGACTCATCCATGTGCTTGGATTCCTCGCACTCATGTACGTGCTCGAGTGGGTGGCACGCCGCATAGGAAATTTCGCAATCATGATGATGGAGACCCGCATCATGGCGGACCTCTCCACTCAGGCATTCGAATACCTGATGGCGCACTCGCAGCAGTTCTTTGCGAACCAGTTCACGGGGACGCTTACGAGGCGCGTGCGCAAGCTCGCAGATGCCTTCGAGACCATTACAGACAATGTATTCCTTCAGTTTTTACCTGCAGTTACGTTCATTGTCGGTGCCATATGGGTGCTCTGGCAAAGGAACGCGATGCTGGGTATGGCGCTTCTCGTATGGGCAGTCATCATCACCATTCTGCAGGTGCAGCTGGCACGCTGGCGCCAGCCGCTACGCGTTGCTGCGTCCGAAGAGGAAAGTAAGGTCTCTGGCGCGCTTGCTGACGCGATAAGCAACCAGACAACCGTCACGCTCTTCTCGGGCCAGCATCATGAGCACGAGCTGTTCCGCAAAGCGGTCGAGCAATGGCGAAAGGTTACGAACCGGTCCTGGACGGCAGACGAGGTCATATGGTCAGCGCTTGGCATCGTATTCATGCTGACGGAAATCAGCGTGCTCTGGCTCGCGATACACCTCTGGCAGCAGGGAGGTCTTACCGTGGGTGACTTCATTCTCATTCAGGCGTATCTCATCACCACCTTCGATCGACTCGTGTTCATCAACATGAACCTGCGCCGGTTCTTCTCTGCGCTCGCAGACGCAAGCGAGATGGTGGAAATTCTCGAAGAGCCGCATGGCGTGAAGGATTTGCCTGACGCGAAGCCGCTCAATGTCATTCGTGGAGAAGTGGCATTCCGCCAAGTTGATTTCGGATTCCATGATGGTAGTCCGGTTATGCGTGATTACTCGATGGTGATACCAGGTGGGCTTAAGGTCGCGCTTGTCGGACCGTCAGGTGCGGGTAAGTCCACTGTTACAAAGCTGCTTCTGCGTTTCTATGACGTGAACGCAGGAGCGGTCGAGATAGACGACCAGAACATCCGCACTGTGACGCAGGAAAGTTTGCGTGCGGCAATTGGCTACGTCCCACAAGAGCCAATACTTTTCCATCGCACGCTCATGGAGAACATTCGCTATGGCAGACGTGATGCGACTGACGAGGAAGTTATCGCAGCGGCGAAACAGGCCCATGCGCATGAATTCATCTCTTCCTTCAAAGATGGGTACCAGACCTACGTCGGTGAGCGCGGAGTGAAGTTGTCCGGTGGCGAGCGTCAGCGTGTCGCTATTGCGCGCGCAATCCTGAAGAATGCACCAATCCTTATCTTGGATGAGGCGACCTCATCGCTCGATTCCGAGAGCGAGCACTACATCCAGGAAGCGCTCGATACTCTCATGCAGGGCAAGACGGTCATTGTCATCGCGCACCGCCTCTCAACCATCATGAAAATGGACCGGATTGTTGTGATGGAAGATGGCGCCATTGTCGCTAAGGGTACGCACGACGAGCTGCTGGCGCAGCGTGGGCTCTATCACAAACTGTGGAGCATCCAGGCGGGCGGGTTCCTTGGTGGAGAAGAGGAAAGAAACGAGACGGAGGACAATAACGATACGGTAGAAGTGTAGGGGCTATACTGTCCCGTATGGACCAAATAGCCCAGCAGGTCTCGGACGTCACCCTCATGGTGGTGAACAATTCCTGGAGCATTGCCAGCAATTTCATCATTCTGGCAGGACTCACGCTTCTTTTCATTATCGTCACCTACCGTTCCCGTTCGGGAATGAGTATCATTTCGCTCCTGCTGTCCTTCTATGTCGGGTACGGACTCTTTCTGGTCTTCCCGTATACCAAGGACATTGTCGCTGCAGGTGGTGAGCCGATGATAAAGGCAGTCATAAGTGTCGCCATATTCGGTATCGGCTGTATTCCTGCGTTCATCTTTTGCGAGCGGCTTGTTGGAGGAGGTATCGGCATGATATCTATCTTTCCTCGTATCGTGCTTTCCTTCCTTTCGGCTGCGTTCCTGATGGCGCTTGCGTACCATGTCTTTCATGTCACGAATATCTATACGTTCCCGGAGCCGATGAATACGCTCTTCGCTCCCGACCAGTACTTCTTCTGGTGGTTTGCTGCACCACTTATCGGCCTTCTCCTTTTTGTTCACTAACTACATCACGGGCTGTCAAAAATTTCATATCCGCGACGCGACAGAGCGAAAATACGAGCCGTACTCTGAGCACGGTGAGTGTTTGAGAGAAGGAAGTAACAAAGGAGATGGAGTTTTAGGCAGCCCGTGCCTGTGGCATACTGCTTTTTATGGCAGAAAGCGCAGGCTATACCAATAGATTTGACCTCGGAAAGCTGAAATCGACCAGTAATTGGGCGAGCGATGTTGCTGATGAGGTAATCCGCCAGCATCCCGACGAGTCGCTCTATACCTGCGCGGCCGGCATCAGTCCATCGGGCGTCGTGCACTTCGGTAACTTCCGCGACATAGTGACCGCGCACCTCGTACGCAATGCGCTTGTAGAGAAGGGTAAAAACGCACGCCTCATATTCTCTTGGGACAACTTTGACCGCTTCCGCAAAGTCCCTGCGGGCGTTCCGGAATCCTATGTCGAACATATCGGCAAGCCGCTTTCAAAGATTCCGGACTTCTGCGGTGAGCATGCCTCCTACGCGGAACACTTCCAGGCACCGTTCGTGGAAGCGATGGCAAAGCTCGGCATAGACATCGAATACCGTAATCAGACCGAGCTCCATGAGAGTGGTGCATATGATGCGGCGATACGTGAAGCACTCGACCGAAGACTTGAGATTGCAGACATCCTGCTCTCGTTCATGACTGATAAGGCGAAGGGCGAAAAAGGCATCGATCCGGCGGCATATCGCGAGACGTACTACCCGATAGCGGTTTATTCCCGCTTTACGGGAACGGACATCACGAAGGTCCAGAAGGTGGATGGTACGAACGTTACCTATCTCTGTGTCGACACCAAACAGACTGAGACGGTCGACATAGCCGAGGAACATATCGCAAAGCTCGCGTGGAAAATCGACTGGCCGATGCGTTGGCGCCACGAGAAAGTTCACTTCGAGCCGGGTGGGCATGACCACGCGTCGCCAGGAGGCAGTTACGATGTCGCCTCGACTGTCGCACACGACATCTACGAGTACGCCGCACCGATATTCGTCGAGTATAAGTTCGTGGGTATCCAGGGGCTCGGCGCAAAAATGTCAGGCTCAAAGGGGAATGCAGTCTCTCCGCTCGAACTTCTCGATATCTATGAGCCGGAACTGCTCAAGTGGCTCTATTTCCGCAAGAGTCCTGACCAATCTTTCGAACTAGCATTCAATACCGAAATCTATCGCCAATATGATGAGTTTGATACGGAGCGCGGCGCAACTGACGCCATTCCATTCCGTCAGGCAGTCTCGTTTGGTCAGATTGTGGGATGGCAGGCAGACAAACTCGGTGCGATACTCGAAGCACTGTCACTTTCCTATTCAACGGAAAGTATTGAGCGGAGACTGCCACTCGCGCGCAACTGGCTCGTGAAGTACAACCCAGACGAGGTTATTGCACTACGAACACAGGCAGACACACAGTATGCGAACTCGCTCGGTAGCGAACAGAAAGCGCGTATCGAGCGACTACGAAGCGCACTCGAGACTGCAGGCGATACGGTCGGGGAACTCGAAACGCTCGTCTATGACATACCGAAGGAAGCTGGAATCGAGGAGGCGGAGTTGAAGCGAGTTCAACGCGCATTCTTCAAGGATGTCTACATGTTGCTCATCGGTCGTGATACCGGACCGCGCCTCGGCACGTTCCTCTGGGCAAGCGACCGCAAGCAGATTCTGAAACTTCTTTCCGTCTAGTCGGCTGCACATTCGGCAGCGCACCCATGCGTACTATCACGCTCAAAAATATTCATAAGTCCTACGGACCGACTCCGGCGCTTTCCGGGGTTTCTTTCACGCTTGCCATGGGTGCCAAGATGGCAATCGTTGGCGAGAACGGTGCAGGCAAATCGACGCTCCTCAAGATTCTGTGCGGAAAACTCGAACCAGATGAGGGGGAATTGTTCGGACTCGATGCTGGATGCGTCTATATTCCGCAGGACTTCTCGGGCGACGAAGAGCAATCGCCCTACGACTTTCTCGCGTCGCGGATGCCTGCGAGCGGTGTGAGCAAGGCGATTTCGCTTTTGGCTGACTGCGCATTCGAACTCGGAGCATCACAGGAACGTCTCAAAGGTGCGCGCTGCGGAGACCTCTCTGGCGGGGAACTTAAGAAACTAGAAATGGCCGCCGGACTTGCCACGGGTTCCGCATTTCTTGCGCTCGATGAGCCTGAAAACCATCTCGACTACCAGACCATCGAATGGCTCGTACGCGCGCTCTCGGCATACCGAGGCGGTCTCGTATTTATTTCACATGACCAGTACCTCATTGATGCGCTCGCAGACTCCATCATCGAACTGGCGAACGGTCACCTGACGGTCTACTCCATGACGTACGAGGAATATCTCGATGAGAAAGTCCGTGTGCTCACCGGTGCAGGACGCGACTGGGAGATGGAACGCAAAACACTGGAACGCCTAAAGAAGACCGTCGAGATGCTCAAGATGAAAACTCGGGTGAGCGATAGCGGCGTCGCCACCTATCGCCAGACCAAGCGTCGCTACGAGGAACTGAAAGAGAGTCATGCAGACGCTCCACCGCGAACCGAACCGGACAAACCTAAAATCAGGCTCTCGACAGTCGTGCAGAAGGGAGGAAAGTTGCTTGTCGAAATTAAGGACCTTTCGTTCGCCTATGGAACGAAAGAAGTATTCAAGAACGCAAATGCCGAACTGCGCTTCGGAGAGAAAGTAGTAGTGTTTGGCAGGAATGGCTCAGGAAAGTCCACACTCCTCTCCCTCATCACGGGAATGCTTACTCCCTCTTCTGGAACGGTTCGAATCGGCAACGATATCCGATGGCAGGTAATGACGCAGGACCATCTGAAGGGAATTGATGAAACGCAAAGCGCGCTCGAGGTTATGCGGTCGACGCTCGACTGGGACGAAGTCAGATGCAGAAGCGCACTGCGCCGCTATGGTCTTGCTCCGTCAGTTATGGACCGCCCGCTCTGGCAGCTCTCTGGCGGACAGCAGGCGAGATTCAAGCTCGCGCTCACGTTCGCGCTCGCTCCCGAGTTCCTCATCCTCGACGAGCCGACCAATCATGTAGACCCACCCACGTGGGAGGCAATTGTCGAAGCAATACAGGGATACGACGGCACGGTGCTCGCTATCACGCATGACCGCGCATTCATCGATGCGATAGCAGGGAAGTTATGGGTACTCGAGGATAAGAAGATACGCGTTGCGCTTGGAACACTCTCCGAATATCTACACCCGTACACGTCTGACATCGAGCCCGAGGACCATTATCGACAGTACCTGACGGAAGAGTAGTGGGCCGGTATATACTAGACATATGCCACTTACCATCATGCGGTTCGGAATCTTCCTCATGATTGCGGGATTTTTCTCCTTTTTCTTCCATCACGTAGCCATCATCTCCGGCATCGTGTCAGGCCTCGGCTATGCGTTCACGGTTATCGGCATCATTGGGTGGAGTCTCGAAGAGTCCGGCGACGTATCGTTCAACTAGGCCGTTTCCGAGGGCTTGATTTTTAGTACATAGTGTGCTATAGTAATATCATAGTAGCCGATAGGTGCTACATGCTCTAGCTGCCGAGGAGGCACACATGCGTATATTCGGAATCTCCCAGGACCTTATGCTGTCCTGGCTCTATGTCGCGGTCACTGTCGGCATCGCGCTGGCGGCCAACGTCATCGCGACCCGCTGGGCCGAAACAGCTTCGGGGAACTGGAGCTCCCAGTGGGCGAACATCTGGCTTGCGCCGATGCTCATCATCGCCCCGCTGGTGTTCATCACCTTCGGGGCCACGGCTGACCGACTGGGCCTCGCGCTCGGCTCCGCCAACGTGGACGCCCTGCTGACGGTCGCGACTATCGGCGTCGCCATCATCTTCCGGAATGAGTGGAACACCATGTCCCTCGCCCAGAAGGTCGGTGTCGCCGCGGTGGTCATCGGCATCCTGATGACCCAGTTCGGCAAACCGACCCCCGCCTAACGCTCTGCCTCCCTCGGTAGAGCAACTACCTGACCGCGCCCGTAACACGGCGCGGTCTTCTTTTATACACACCCGAGGGCTTGCTATTGACGTTTTCGATAAAATCAGGTATTCTGCGGACACCACTTATGGCTGCGAAGAAAAAAACCGCACGGAAGCGCACGCGTCCGGCAGCGGCAAAAAAAGCAGTGTCGAAAGCGTCCTACGCTGCCTACACCCCGCTTAACTACAAGAAAATCAAAAGCCAGAGCGAAGCGCTTGCTGAGCACATCGAATCGAACTTTGAAGCGCTCGCACATATCCTCCTTGAGTACGAAAGCTACGAAGTAGTCGTAGACGAAGTCTCGCGCACACTCGACCTCCTGCGTAGTCTCGACGAGAACAAAGAATATTTCAAAACACGCATCGGCCAAGTTGCTGCATTCCTTCCACGTAATCAGCCGCTCTACGCATTTGCCTGCTTCGTCATCATCCCGTCCTTCATGGGAAGCTCGGTGCATTTCCGCATCCCGCACAGCATGCGCCACTTCTTCCCAAAGATGCTCGCGCTTCTCGAGGTGTTCGAGCGCTTTCCGAATATCGTCGTTTCCCACGCGACGCGTGCGGACTTTCTCCGTGAGCGCACCGCGTTGCGTATTAATCCGAAGACGAAGGAAAGCATGCCGGTCACTGAGGCGGTCATCTTCACCGGTACTCCGGTGCATGCCGACCAGCTGCGATTCGTGTTCGACCAGCGTACTCTTTTCATCGGTAACGGCTCTGGCCACAACCCGGTCGTCGTCGGCAAAGACGCAAACATCGATAAGGCCGTAGATGCGGTGCTTACGCTCCAACTCTACAACCAGGGACAGGACTGTGCCGCTCCAAATGCAGTGCTCGTGCACAACGACGTCCTCCCGCTCTTCCTTCACAAACTACGTGATGGTATCCGTGCGGTTGGAGTCGGCGATTACCGCGACCGTACTTGCCGCGTGGGTCCTATCAGCGACCCGCATGACCTCGTGCGCATCCAAGATTTCCTCATAGATAATCGCCGTTGGCTCGACTCAACGACCCCGGGCGTAATGCGTGCACAGGATGCGACGCTGCAGCCGACCATCATCGCAAAACCTCTTTCTGAGGGAGGCAATTTCAATGAAATATTTGCCCCCGTCATATTCCTGCAGACCTACATGCGCGATGAAGACCTGAAGAACTACTTTGAAGACCCTAAATACGCGACGAACGCTATGTACGTCACGCTGTATGGCGGTAGTGCATACGTTAAGAAGCTTATTGGTCGCAAAATCAATGGCGTGGTACTGCATGATCGCCGCTCATTCCTGCATAACACCCACCTGCACGCAGCCGGTAATGAGCGCGGTACTGAGCCCTACGGTGGCTTGGGTTACGGCGCATCGAGCCTTTCCATAAACGGACGCCTTATCGCGAAGGCCACTCTTCCGCAGCGAGATATATATGAATGGGTCGCACGCCCGCTCGAGCGCGTGAAGTCTCTTGCCGGATTGCGGAAGAAAGCAGCAGCATGCACGCAGATTAGCCGCAAGAATATCGCAAAGCTTTTACGCATTAAGTCTGATGCGAATCAGGCAGAAGATGCGGGTAAGGAAACCACTACGACCTATCTCGATACCCGCGTCATTACCGGTGGCAGTCGCTATGTGCGCCTCGACAAGGAGCATGCGTACAATCTGCTCGCGGAGCCGAACGCAGACTACATCGCGCAGATGCAGCCGTATGAACTCGCTTGGATACAGGGACTCCGCACGCTTCTCGAGAATCGTGATGCGATGGAGTTCGAAGCATTCAAAACGAAACTATATGCAATACCGGTGGCGCGCGGGGTGTCTGCCGGCGAGAAGAAGGAAATGCAGCTACGTTTCTTCCAGCACGTGTACCAGCTTCTGTTTGCTGCGCGCTCAGGTCCTCGCCTGGCTGAATTCCTTTCAGAAATTGACTCTCGGGAAATATCCCACCTGCTTGACGTATAGCCTCTAGCCGCGTGCTAGGCTGTAAGGGTACCGGCAACGGCTTGCGGAGATGAATACTCAAACTCAAGCACAGAAACTGCGGCGCCTCGTATGGTTCGGGAGCGCCTTCTCCATTGTCATTATTCTTATTGCTGCGGCAGCCTCCTGGCTCCTGTATCAGCAGACCATCAAGCTGCTCACGGAGAACCTTCGTGAGCGGCTCCTCACGGTTTCCATAACGACCGCAACAGCGATATCGCCCGTTGATCTAGAGGCGCTCCATACTGAAGCAGATGCCAAGAAGCCTGAATGGGCACGCGTCGTCAACGAACTTAATCGGTCCAAGTATGCCAATAGCGGCATCGTGTACATGTACATGTTCCGCAAGATGGCGAACAACCCGAATGAGATGGAATACATCGCTGATGCGGACTCCATTGACCCGTATGCAAATACGGATGCAAATCCAAACAACGATGTTGATGTGAATCGCGATGGGAAGATAGAACCTGACGGGCCGGACAAGTTGCAGTGGCCAGGTCAGCCATATCCTGAGGCGGTAGATATCCCAGAGGCTTTTCAGGCTTACGACGGCCCGCTTACGGTGAAGGACCTCTATACGGATGATTATGGGACGGTGCTCACTGGTTATGCACCTATCCGAAACGCGAGCGGAACGGTTGTCGCTATTCTCGCTACTGACATTAAGGCCGACGACTTCTTTACCATTACCCAGGCAACGCTCTATCCGTTCCTCTTGTTCATTGCTTTCCTCGTCGTAGTTATTTCACTTCTCGCACTTACACTCATTTACATCTGGGAGCGTCGTGCTGAGAATCTTGCGGAACTTGATCGCCTTAAGAGCGAATTCTTGTCGGTGGCTACCCACCAGCTGCGTGCGCCTATTACGGCAATCCGCGGCTACGCAGCAAACATGATTGATGGCACGTATGGTGCGATTCCACCATATCTTGTTGACCCGTTGTCGGTTATTCAGGAGTCGTCTCGTCTCATGGTCAATTCTATCGAGGATTACCTGAACATCTCACGCATTGAGCAGGGCCGCATGAAGTATGAGAAGAGCAAGTTTGACCTTGCGGAACTTTCTCAGAAAGTGGTGAACGAATTCCAAGCTGTTGCTAAGCAAAAAAGCATTGCGTTCGTGTACGGAGGAGGCGAGGCGGCAATGGTAAATGCCGACATCGGCAAGATAAAGCAGGTCCTCACAAACCTTATTGATAACGCAATTAAGTACACAAAGCAGGGTAGTGTTACGGTCTCTGTTGCTAAGGCACCTACCGGAGTACGCGTCACAGTCGCGGATACGGGCGTGGGTATCTCGAAGGAAGATATCCCTAAGCTATTCTCTAAATTCACTCGTGCTCGCGATGCCAACAAGGTCAATACGACCGGTACAGGCCTTGGTCTCTACGTGGTGAAGCAGCTAGTAGAGGGTAATGGCGGTAAGACATGGATTGAATCCGCAGGAAGCGGAAAGGGTTCTCACTTCATTGTTGAACTCCCAGCCGCATAGCGGCAGCTTGTGCTAGGATGCGCCCATGAAATTGGGCAGCATCGGCATAATCGGATACGGCGCCTTCGGCGCCTTTCTGGCAGTCCTCATTAAGCGCTTTGCGCCAGAAGTGCGCATTCTCGTGCACTCTTCGCGCCAGGCTCCTGCTGGCGAACTCTTCCATTCATTTGAAGATGTCTGCAAGGCAGATGCGGTCATTCTGGCTGTGCCCATCCATGCGTTCGGAGACACGCTCCGGAAGGCGGCTCCCTTGCTTGGGGCTGACACCATCGTTGTCGATGTATCGACCGTAAAGTCCTACACAGCAGGTCTCCTGAAAGAGATTCTGGGCGCTCGCCGCTACATTGCCACGCACCCGATGTTCGGCCCGGAGAGTTACGCAAAGCGTAAAGAAAACGTGGCTGGCATGCGCATTGTGGTTACTGAGCATACACTCACGCAAGATGAGGTCGATGCCTTTCTCGATCGTCTGCGCGGCATTGGGTTCGATGTCGTTACCATGTCCTCTGACCAGCATGATAAGCATCTTGCAGACACACTCTTTCTCACCCACTACATTGGCCAAATCGTTCACGCATCAGGCTTTGAGCGCACGGAGATTGATACGGTGTCCTTCGGATTCCTTATGGACGCAGTCGACAGCGTGAAGCATGACCGCGCACTGTTCGAGGATGTGTATCGATTCAATCCGTACTGCGCCGAAACTATCGAGCGATTCGAGACTTCAGAGCGCCATGTGCGGAATGTGCTCAAGGAAGCGACCGAGTAGGTCTGCTATACTCGCGCTATGGATTTACTTAAAGACTTGGAAGCCCGAGGTCTCGTCGAGCATCACTCGGCAGAGCCTGCAAAGATTTTCGAGACGAAGCGCACGGTCTATCTGGGTGTAGACCCGTCTGCGGACTCCATGCATGCGGGACATCTCATGGTGGTGCTTACTATGAAGCGCCTTGCGGATGCGGGTCATCGCATCATCCTGCTGGTTGGTGGCGGTACCGGCATGATTGGCGATCCTCGTGAGAGCGGTGAACGACAACTGGCAGACGCGCGTGTCATAGCGAAGAACGCAAAGGCGCTTCGCGAGCAAATGCAGCGCATTATCGGCGCAAAAGTCACCCTCGTGAATAACGCAGACTGGCTTCTCAAGATTAAATTGGTAGATTTCCTGCGTGATATCGGCAAGCACTTCACGGTGAACGAGCTCGTGAAGCGCGATATCATCCGCCGTCGCCTTGAAACACCCGATGAGAGCATTTCATACACTGAATTCGCCTACTCACTGCTCCAGGGATACGACTATCTCGTGCTCAATCAGAAATACGGGTGTGACGTGCAAATAGGTGCGTCCGACCAGTGGACCAATATCCTCTCAGGAGTCGAGCTCATTCGACGCAAGGCAGGTAAGGAGGCATTCGCATTTACAACGCCGCTCGTAACGGACTCAACTGGTAAAAAATTCGGTAAGTCAGAAGGGAATGCAGTCTGGCTCGACCCCAAGAAGACCTCGCCGTTTGCGTTCTACCAGTTTTGGGTAAATCAGCCTGACGATATCGTCGGCAAATACCTGAAGTATTTCACCTTTCTCCCGCCGTTTGAGATAGATGCGCTCATGGAACTCCATGGCCGCAATCCTGAACGTCGCACGGCGCAGCGAAAACTCGCTGATGAGGTCACGGCGCTCGTCCATGGTGCGGCAGAGGCATCGCGTGCCGAGAAATTCACGGATGTCCTCTTCGGCGCCGCTCCCTTCACTTCGCTTTCAGCATCTGAGCGAGACTCACTGTTCGCCTCCGTACCTTCTGCGAGTGTGGTCGCTGAGACGTCCATTATCGATGCGCTCACTGGCGCTGGCTTCGTCGCATCAAAGTCTGAGGCGCGCCGGCTTATCGAGGGCAAAGGCATTCGCTTGAATGGTGAGCAGATTACCGAGGACCGACCGCTCCGGGAGGCGGACCTGAATGACGGCCTCGCGGTCCTGCAGAAAGGGAAGTCCGAGAAGCTGCTCGTCCGCTTCAAATAGAAAAAACTCCCGAACGGGAGTTCTTTTCTTGGTGCGCCGGGAAGGATTCGAACCTTCGTAGGCCGAAGCCGACAGGTTTACAGCCTGTTGTAATTGACCACTCTACCACCGACGCAATTGCTAACTTGGGCACTATAGCAATTAGACGGCCGATTCGCTAGACGCTTTTCCGCGTCCCCAGGAAGGCTTTGAAATTTGGCCAAAGCAGGCGTATGGTAAGGGCTTCGGGCAGTGGTTGTCCGAAGCTCTGGGGGTGTACCCAGGGATAGCTCTGTTAGGGGGAATACCTAGTGCAAACGCTAGTGGCAACTGATAACACGACTGGGCCGCTTCCTTGGACCCAGCAAGGCATCGACCGCGCGAAGCAAGACCTCGCGAGGAAAAAGGCTGTGTACGACGCGTGCATGAGGCAGCACGGTGATGGTGAATGCCACACCGGCTCGCCTACGGATGCGCGTGCGCAAGACCTGACGGCTCACAAGGACGAATGTGAGCTGAAACGCGGTGAATGGGCGGCGGCTCACAATCTGGTCGCCCGTTTGCGGCCGGTCAAGCTGCCGGCGAATCTGGTCCGGGTCCAATCCGGAGCTGGCGTCGAACTGGAACATCTGGACGACAACTCCAGACTCGACATGGGCGCCATTGAGCGCATCATCGTCGGGGGTCCCGGCGAGAACGACTCCACGTCGGAGCCGCATACGCTCAGCTGCCTCGGCCCGCTCGCCAAGGCCCTGCTCGGCAAGGAGGTGGGCGAGGAAATCACCATCACCCCGCCGTCCGGCAAGCCCTATGCGGTGGAAATCCGCAAAATCTTCAACCCGACGACGGAAATCTCGGCGCAACCCGCGACCGCTGTCGGCAAGAAGGCCGCACAACCAGCCGCACACTGATCTTCGTGCATAACTAAGAACAAGGGCGCCGGACGGAACCTCTCCGTTCGGCGCCTGCTCTTTTCTTGGCAACTTTTGCGTAAGCTGATAAGTTCTAGCATCTATCCCGACACGGCACCGGGCAACGTACAAACAGGGAGATTGGGTTATGACCCGTCCGATTCAAACCGACCGGCTCGAGCCCGGTCATCTGGTCCAGCTTGCCTGGAAAGCCTGCGATGGCACTGATCGCGAAGACACGTTTCGTGTCGGTGAACGGGGTGCGGACTCCAAAACGGTCCCGCCCACTGTCGCCGCGGATTGGCTCGGTCCGCTCATGGGCCAGGGTGTCGGCGCCAAAGCCGAACTTTCTATGCCGGAATGCAACGTGGCGGAACACACCATCACCGCCATCAAGCTTCCGCCGGAAGAAGACGCGGTGCTCATCACCCCGACCAAGAGCGTGGGCTACTGGCACCCCGACCACCCGTTGCGTCAGCAGCGGCGCCAGGCCCTCGCCTGACACCATCTGCCGCAAGGCACAAAGCCGCATCCTCCCGAGGGTGCGGCTTCTATGTTTGTGGCCCGTGGTATCGTAGCCATATGTCAGACCGCGCCATACTGCTCTCCGGCATGAAGCCAACCGGCATTGCCCACATCGGGAATTATTTCGGCGCGCTCAAGCAGTGGGTGGACCTCCAGAATGCAGGTGAATTCGACTGCTACTTCATGCTCGCGGACTACCACGCTCTGAATTTCATCCAGGACGCCGGACAAATGCATGCACTCACGCGCGAGCTTGCGCGTACCCTACTCGCTATCGGCCTCGACCCAGAGCGCGTAACCATCTTCAAGCAGTCAGATGTACCCGCACATACGGAGGTGGCGTGGATATTCGACACCATCACCACCATGCCGTACCTCATGCGCGCACATGCGTTCAAGGATGCTGAGGCTAAAGACAAGGAAATCAACGTCGGGACCTTCAATTACCCGATGCTTATGGCAGCCGACATTCTGCTCTACGACGCAGCGGCAGTGCCGGTCGGTCAGGACCAAAAGCAGCATATCGAATACGCACGCGATACTGCTGAGAAGTTCAATCGTATATTCGGTGAGACATTCGCGCTCCCTGAGCCCTACATCATGCCCGAAGTAGCCGTGGTGCCAGGTATCGATGGAAGAAAGATGAGTAAGTCATACGGAAACACCATCCCACTTTTCGCTACGCGCGAGGAAATCACCAAAGCGGTAATGAGCATCGTGACAGACTCGTCTGGGGAACGTCCCGAGAACGTCTACGCCATTCATCGGCTCCTCAAATCAGAACGTGAGCTCGCACCGCTGTATGCCGAGCATGCAGGGAAGTACAAGGCGCTCAAGGACGCCCTTGTGGAAGACCTCGACACCTTCATCGCCCCAATGCGCGAGGAGTACGAGCGCCTTGATACCGACTCCGCCATGGTAGAGAGCGTTCTACGGCAGGGTGCTGAGTCCGCACGCGCTCGGGCGGACAAGAAGCTGACCCAGATTCGAAAGGCAATTGGCGTCGCGTAATAACGTGCTATTTTAGTCCTATATGAAGGGCAGGGTACTTATTGGTGAGCTTTCCGCTCACGTGGGAGAGACAGTGACCATCTGTGGGTGGGTAGATGTGCGACGTGACCAGGGTAAACTGGTCTTCTTCGATTTCCGGGACCGCTCTGGAAAAGTGCAGGGTGTTGTCTTACCGGGCTCTCCAGCCACCGACACGTCGAAGGAGTCGCGCACGGAATACGTCGTGTCCGTCGAAGGAATCGTAAACAAGCGTCCGGAGAAGAACATCCAGACGGATAAGCAGAACGGCGACATTGAGCTCGAGATTACTGGAATGACCGTGCTGTCAGCTGCTCACGAGATTCCGTTTGATAAGGATGCGGAGCTCACTCTCGAAACTCGTCTCGATAATCGTCCCTACACGCTGCGCAGTCAGCGCGACCGCGATATTTTCGCGGTACAGGCCACCATCCTTAACGCATACCGTAATTCGCTCCGACGCCAGGGTCTTCTCGAGTTCGTGGCTCCTGCGCTCGTCGGTGGCGACGCTGAAGGTGGAGCCGCAGTCTTTAGGGTCGAATACTTTAACGACCAGACGGCATTCCTTGCCACCTCGCCCCAGCTCTACAAACAGATAATGGTAGGTGCGTTCGAGCGCGTGTTCACCATTGCGAAGATTTTCCGTGCAGAAAAAAGCGCAACGACACGCCACCTGTCAGAGCTCACACAGATGGACTTTGAAATGGGGTTCATCAATGACGAACTCGATGTCATGGCGGTGCTTGAGACAGTCATACGTGATGTCGTGAAGGAAGTTGCTGATACGCATGCAGCAGAGTTCGCTCGTCTGGGAGCAGAAGTTCCGCTTGTGGGTGAGAAGTTCCCAATACTCACGCTCCGCGAGGCACACGAGACCCTTGGTGTCACACCAGAGGACGACATGACACCAGAACATGAGCGCGCTATCTGCGAGTGGGCGCAGAAGGAACACGGCTGTGATTTCGTATTCATTACGAAGTTCCCGACGGACGCGCGCGCGTTCTACACCATGGGTACGCCAGGCGGCGAAAGTCGCGGCTTCGACCTCCTGTTCCGCGGACTTGAAATAAACAGCGGTGCACAGCGCATTCATGACTATGACGAAATGGTTGAGCGTATTAAGTCGCGTGGTATGGACCCGGAGAAATTCCAGTTCTATCTCCAGGCCTTTAAGTACGGCATGCCACCGCATGGCGGATGTTCTACCGGACTTGAGCGCTTCACTGGACGCATGCTCGATCTCGCCAACGTGAAGGAGGCTGTCGGCTTCCCGCGCGATATGAACCGCATCGATACGCTTCTGTCGGCGACACCTGGAGACTCAGAAGAAAGCGTATGAAATTCGCTTTCTCGCCGAAACTCATAACGGAAGCGCCGGCGGGATATGTGCGCGTACGACTTCTTGCGGAAGATAAGGGGACGAAGCGCTTTGTAAGGGAAGGAAAGACAGAGTGGCTCGAGATTGGTGTTGGTACGTATGCAGACATCTCCTCGCGCCGTCTACCCATAATCGCGCGCTCCATAATCCAGACTGCGAAGTCGTTCAAAATAAAGCGCGTTGCGCTTGCAGCGGATGCTCTCGCATTTCCAAAACTCAAGTCAGTATCAGCTGCAGACCTCGCAGAACGCATCGCTATCAATATGGAGATGGCGAACTTTGATTTCATTACGCTCAAGACCAAGCCAAAAGAGGGATGGAAATCAGTCGACGAAGTGCTTCTGTGCGGGCCGGTTACGAAAGAAGAACAGGCAGGATATCTACGTGGTGTCGTAATCGCAAAAGAGGTGAATCGTACGCGCGAACTCGCAGGCTCGCCGGGCGGACATATGACACCGCGAGGTCTCGCCGCAAGCGCAAAGGCTGCGGTAACTGGCCTTCCGGTCACCGTCACTACCATGGGACGTGCCGCAATCAAGAAAACAGGAATGGGTCTGCTTGCGGGCGTGGGCGAGGGTTCTGCGAACGAACCTACCTTTACGGTTATGCAGTACAACGGTGGCAAGAAGGGCGAGCGCCCCATCGTGCTCGCCGGAAAGGGAATCACGTTTGACGCAGGTGGTCTTAACTTGAAGCCCTCGAACAGCATTTACGAAATGCACATGGACATGTCAGGGGGTGCTGCGGTCATTCATACGGTCGCACTTGCTGCCCGACTGAAGATTAAAAAGAACATCGTTGGTCTTATTCCGGCCGCCGAGAATCTGGTGGGACCAAACGCGACTCGTCCGGGTGATGTGCATCGCTCGCTCTCCGGGAAGACCGTTGAGGTCACTGACACGGATGCCGAAGGACGCCTCGTACTAGCAGACGCACTCACCTACGCAAAGCGCTTCAATCCGTCTGTGGTGATTGATGTCGCAACGCTTACCGGTGCAGTCATGATTGCACTCGGTCTCCATGCGTCTGGCCTTATGACTCGAGATGAGAAGCTGGCCAAGCAACTCCTTGAACTGGGCGAAGAGAGCGGTGACTATCTCTGGCGCCTGCCGCTCTGGGACGAGTACGAGAGCGTTGTGAAGAGCGAATTCGCTGACCTGCAGAATCACTCCATCGCAAATGGCAGGTACGGCGGAGCGACGAATGGTGCCATCTTCCTTTGGCAGTTTGCGAAAGACTTGGGCTGCCCGTGGGCGCATCTCGACATTGCCTCAAGGATGACAAGCACGCAGGGAGATGAACTTGCCAAGGGTGCTGCGGGTACACCGGTCCGTTTGCTGATAAAATTCATTGAAGCATGGAACCCCAGCGCTCCCGCCTCGAAGTAAAAGACACGGGCATCCACTTCTCCTCGCACGCATACGAGGGGCCTTTTGAATTGGTGCTTGATCTTATCGACAAACGCAAACTTTCCGTAAACGAAATCGCGCTGTGCCAGATAACCGATGACTATATCGAGCACGTGCGCACCTCTGCGAAATTCCCGATGGAGGACGCAGCGCAATTCATTGGCGTTGCAGCAACGCTGCTTCTTATAAAATCAAAGTCCCTCATTCCTGAACTCGAGCTCACTGACGAGGAAGAGGAGGACATGGACGACCTGCGCCGCAGACTCGCAGAATATGAGCGCGTACGCGACATGATGCGCGAACTTTCCCGCATATTCGGGAGAAACGTAATGGTTTCGGCTGGTGAGCGTACCCCGGTCCCTGAATTCGCACCCAGCAAGGACCTCACACTCAAACATCTCGAGTCAGCGCTCGCAGATGCGCTCATGGCGCTCGAGAAGGAGGAGAAGCTTCCTGAAGCCCGAGTCCGCCCGATGGTGACCATTGAGGAAATGATGGACCGCCTCGTCGAACGTGTGCAGAAGAAACTCACCATGTCCTTCAAGGAATTCGCTGGTGATGCAAAAGAACGCGTCGAAGTTATCGTGTCATTCCTTGCTCTTCTTGAACTCGTGAAGCAGGGAGCTGTCGACGCGGCCCAGCACGAGACATTCGCCGACATCCGCATCACCAACACCTCGACAGGCGTTCCGACCTACGGATAACAGTGGACATGAAGGGTTCCCGTGTGTCCTCGTACGCGGTAAACTAGGCCTACTATGGCGCACCCCAAGAGTATTAGTATTTTTCTAAGGCCTACGGCCTAACAAAAATATGGCACTCAGCAATCCCGCTCTCCTTGAAGCCGTACTCTTTGCGGCAGGTGAGCCGCTTACCAAGGCTCGCGTGATGAAACTGCTCGATATATCTGCGTCAGAACTCGCTGAAGCAATCGGCGTTCTTCATAAAGCATTCGACGGTCACGGACTTGCACTTATGGAGACCGAGGACGAACTTGAACTACGCACTGCGGCAGACGCGGCCGGTGTCGTAAAGAAACTCCGGGAGAACGAGCTCACGCGCGACCTTGGAAAGGCAAGTCTCGAGACGCTCGCGATGATTCTGTATCGGGGGTCTGCTACCCGCGGGGAAATAGACTGGGTGCGTGGAGTCAATTCCGGCGCAGCCATTCGTTCGCTTACGCTTCGCGGACTTATCGAGCGCACTGAAGATGCGGGCGACAAGCGTCGTGCGCGCTATAAGCCGACGACCGATGCACTTGCGCATCTAGGAGTCGGTCGGAAGGAGGACCTGCCTCGCTACAGCGAATTCACCGCGACCATAGCTGACGAAGAGGCAAAGGCAGCCGCCGCAGAACCTGTATGAAAGCCGTAGACAATCACGATCTCGCAGAGCTCATAAAGCGCCTCGAACGACGCCGGCAAAAGAAGCAGGCTGCCACGACCATCGTTGCGGCTCTTGGTCTCATTGGGTTCGGCATGATGATGATACCGATTCTCGGTCATCGCCCTCCAACGCTCCCCGTAGCCACAACACAGACACCCGTGAGACAGCAGGTAGATGCCTATGCGGGCGTATCGCTCATTGGACGAGCGGCAATCGTGTATGACCTCTCGAACGGCAGAACGCTCTATGAGGAGAATGCTCAGGCGGAATTACCGCTCGCATCCCTTACAAAATTGCTGACCACCTACGCAGCGGTAACTGCACTCGACGCGAACTCGCCAGTAACCATAAGCGAGACTGCGCTTGCGCAAGAAGGTGACAGCGGGCTTTCGGTAGGAGAAACGTTCGCGTTTAAGGATATTGCGCGCCTAGCGCTTGTCGCCTCAAGTAACGACGCGGCAGCAGCTATCGCTGAGGCCGCAGCAAAGCGTCAGTCGACCTCAGGCGAGCAGTTGCTCGCAAGCGCTGCTGCGGCAGCAGGACTCGCCACGACGCATGCGGTCAACGGCACTGGCCTTGATGTGAATGAGTCTGTCTCTGGCGGGTACGGCTCAGCGAGCGATGTCGCCAAGCTTGCAGGAGAGATTTTGAAAAAAGCACCTGCCATTGCACGCTCCACCATTGAGTCATCTGTCAGCGTCACTGACTACGAGGGTAATGTACACACGCTTCCCAATACCAATCAGGACATCGTGCGCATACCGGACCCGCTTCTTTCGAAGACCGGATTCACGGACCTTGCAGGGGGCAACCTCGTGGTCGTATACGATGCCGGAATCAATCACCCGATTGCAGTCGTAGTGCTCGGCTCTACCCGCGATGGACGCTTCACGGATGTGGAAAAGCTGGTGGCGCGCACGCTCACTCATTTCGGCGAAAACGCCCCCTAACACATGAATGCTTCACTGTTTGATGCCGCTCGTGTCCTCATTCCATTCGTCGCAGCATTCGTCATTGGCATAACCATTTCGCCACTCGTTGCGCATTACCTCTACAAGTACAAGGCGTGGAAGAAGAAAGGTGGGAAAGGAAAGGGAATGGGAGACGATACCGGGACGCCACTTTTCGATACCCTGCACAAAGAGCGTGAAGTATCGACGCCGCGCATGGGTGGCATTGTCGTGTGGGGCGCGACGCTCATTACGGCCTGTCTCGCCATGCTCGTGTCCTATATTATCGGCGGGCCATTCAGCGACCTCGATTTTGTGAATCGCGAGCAAACCTGGCTGCCGCTTTTTGCACTTCTGGTCGGTGCTGTCGTCGGACTTGTCGATGACATTCTCGAGGTCAGTAAAAGCACCGGTGGACTGCGCCTGCGCTGGCGTCTTCTTGTGGTTGCATTACTTGCGACATTTTCAGGCTGGTGGTTCTACGCCAAGCTGGGAGTCTCCTCTGTTGGCCTTCCGTTCATCGGTCCGGTAGAGCTCGGTTCGTTTTTCATACTATTTTTCGTGCTCGTAACACTTGCCATATACGCAGGCGGCATCATCGACGGCATCGACGGCCTCGCGGGTGGGATATTCGCGTTCATTTTCATGGCCTATGCGGCAATTGCGTTCGCGCAGAATCAAATCTCTCTCGCGGCATTCGCTGCGACCGTTGCCGGCGCCCTGTTTGCCTTTCTGTGGTTCAACATTCCTCCGGCTCGCTTCTACCTATCTGAGACAGGCACTATGGCGCTCACGGTCGCGCTGTCTATCACTGCGTTTTCCGCTGACGTACTCGGGGAGGGAGTTGGAGTAGCCGTTCTGCCTATCATCGCGCTTCCGCTCACTATCACCGTTGCGACTTCCGCTCTTCAGGTAATTTCGAAGAAGGTATTCAAGCGAAAACTATTCCGCATTGCGCCTATTCATCACCATTTTGAAGCGATTGGCTGGCCTGCATACAAAGTGACTATGCGGTACTGGGTCATCACCATCTTTGCGGGCATTTTCGGCATCGCAGTCGCATTGCTTCAATAACTGCCTGTCGCGACGGGGTACAATACCTGCAATGCGTAACCTTTCAGGTGACCGTCTTTTCTTTCTCATCGTTGCCATTCTCGTGGTGGGCGGCGCAGCAATATTTCTTTCCGCCTCGCTCGGGCTTCTTGCGCGACAAAATGCCGACCTCGGACACCTTGCTCTCACACAGCTCGTGCTTGGTCTGATTCCAGGCGTTATTGCGCTATTCATACTGCGCTTCACACCTCCGGTGTGGATACAGAAGGGTATTATTCCGTTCTATATCGTTGCGCTCCTCGCGACTGCGTCTGTATTCATTCCGGGCGTCGGACATCACGTGAACGGCGCAAGCCGTTGGATAGATTTAGGTCCCGTCACCATACAGCCTGCTGAATTTCTCAAAATTGCCGTCGTGCTGATGTTCGCAGTCTATCTCGCAAAGATGAAGACAAAGCTGTCTGAATTTCGCTACGGACTACTCGGATTTGGCGTCATTGTGGGTCTTCCTACAGTCCTACTGCTTCTGCAGCCGAACACCTCGACCGTGCTCGTCATGGGCACGACCACTGCAGCAATGTATTTTCTCGCAGGCGCTCCTTGGCGTGACTTTGCCATTCTGATTGTGATTGCGGTGGTAGGACTCGCGTGCCTCGTCATGATTCGACCCTATCTCTGGCAGCGTATCAATACATTCATTCACCCCTCTCACAATTCACTTACGAGCGGGTATCAAATCCAGCAATCATTGATTGCCATAGGTTCCGGCGGGCTTCTGGGGCGAGGGTACGGACAAAGCGTGCAGAAGTTCAATTATCTGCCTGAGGCCGTGGACGATGCTATTTTCGCAGTTTATGCAGAGGAATTCGGCCTGCTGGGAGCAGTTGTGCTCGTGCTTCTATATCTCGCGTTTGCGGCACGCGGCTTTATGATTGCCGCCGAAGCGAATACCTCCTATGGCACCTTCGCCGCCACCGGCCTGACACTGCTCATCATCATCTCGGCGTTTCTTAATATTGGGGCAATGCTTTCGATATTCCCGCTCACTGGTCTGCCGCTCCCGTTCATATCGCATGGAGGTACCGCACTCCTCGCTGCGCTCGCATCAGTGGGCTTAATCCTCAATATCGCTGCGAACCGAGCGAAGAAGCGCAAATAGCATGCATATTATTCAAAAAAGTCAGGCAGTCGCAGTCGATAATAATTCCTCGAAAGTTCTCGAGTATGACTTTGGCGATGCGGATATTGATATTGCCTATATTCGAGTCGTGGGAAGGTATCCGATAACTGGACGGGTTACCAACGAAATATCGAAGGAGTCATGCTACATCGTTGAGGGGAGCGGGACTATATACGTCGAGGGGGAACCTTTTTCTTTCAGCGCTGGTGACGCACTGCTTATTCAGCCAGGAGAGCGCTTCTACTGGGAAGGAAATATGACTATGGTGGTACCTTCGACGCCAGCATGGAAGCCAGAGCAGCATCGGCAGGTCGACTAGCGGTGTTATAGTTTTTACGAACGTATGAAAATTGTATTCGCTGGAGGTGGCACGGGCGGACATTTCTATCCCATCATCGCCATCGCTGAGGCGGTGCGAGAGATCTCGAACGAACGCAGGCTTATTATGCCGAAGCTCTACTTCATGGCGCCGAAGCCGTTCGATGCTGATGCGCTATTCGAGAATCAAATCGTCTTTATTTCCTGCCCGGCAGGTAAGATGCGCCGATACAAGAGTTTCAAGAACATAACCGACCTTTTCGTTACTGCAGGCGGTGTCCTTTCTGCCCTCTGGTCGCTATTTCAGATATATCCGGACATTGTGGTCTCCAAGGGTGGCTACACCAGCGTTCCAGTGACCATCGCGGCCAATATCCTCCATATACCGGTCCTCATCCATGAGTCTGATGCGCGACCGGGCCGCGCCAATCTCCTTGCAGCTAGGCACGCGGCACGTATCGCGGTTGCGTTTGACTCTGCGCGTGACCTCTTCCCGAAGAAGGTTCAGGACCGTATTGCACGCATCGGGATCCCTATACGTCGTGAAGTCGCATTCGTTGATGCTGAAGGCGCAGTGCAGGAGCTTGGGCTCGAGCGTGACCTTCCAACACTTCTCGTTCTTGGCGGCTCATCTGGTTCTGCGCGCATTAATGAGACAGTCCTCGAGGCACTTCCAGACCTTGTTTCGTTCGCTAATGTGATTCATCAAACAGGAAAAGACTTGTTTAAGGAGGTGGAATCGACTGCAAAAGTAATTATTGAAAATTCTCCGAATAAGGCTCGATACCACGCATTTCCATACCTGAATTCACTTTCTTTGCGTCGCGCAGCTGGTGCAGCAACAGTCGTCGTATCGCGTGCAGGAGCAACCGCCATCAGCGAAATATCGCTCTGGAGGAAGCCTGCGATCCTTATCCCAATTCCAGAGACGGTGAGCCACGATCAGCGAACGAATGCATACGCCTACGCTCGCACCGGAGCAGCGACCGTGCTCGAAGAAGGGAACATGACTCCACATGTGCTTGCGTCCGAAGTCCGC